>NZ_DBKJ01000047.1:0-11719 GCF_002297325.1 Treponema sp. UBA753
CAGAACGCTCTTTTTTGCGCACAGAAGACTGGTTTTCTGCTGAATAATTTCAAAACTGAAGGAATACTTCCTAAGAGCCGTAGCGATACTTCCTAAAAGGCTAAGGAATACTTCCTAAGCCCCTTAGGAATACTTACTCAGCCTCTTAGGAATACTCACTTCAGGTCTTAGGGATACTCACTCAGCCTCTTAGGAAGTATCCCTTCAGCTAAATGCCGAATTTGCTACGCAAACATCGCAGATCTGGTCAGAGAATGACATTAAAAACAACTTAACATTACATGATTTGCTCTAGCAATTCATGTTCTATTTTGCACGAGGGAAGCCGCTGCGGGCAAGACGGAAGCCGTTGTTTTCATAAGTACTAGTTCCAGTGTCAGAATTTCTTTGAATAACTTTCGCATGATCTGCATCATCAGAATAAGAGCCGCTTGGACGAGAACGAAAATTAGTTATAGATTCTCCCATTGGATCTGTAACAGTTTCTTTAGAAGGTCCATTATATGTAATATCCCAACACCATTCCCATACATTGCCACTCATATCATAAAGATCAAGTTTGTTAGCATTTCTCAAGCCAACTTCATGGGTTTTATTAATTGAATTATCTTTATACCAAGCAACACTATCTAAATCATCATCACTGCCAGCATAAGTATAATCCCAGTCAGCAGCACTTTGATCTCCACCACGAGCAGCAAACTCCCATTCGGCAGCAGTAGGCAGACGATAGCCGTTTTTAGTTAAATCACAAGAAACAACCCAACCTGAACAAGCTGTTTTAACTTCACTAAGGGTAAGACTGTCAGTGCCAACTAAAGTGCCACCCGCTGTGATTGTATAGCATTTATCAAATCCAATTAATGCGGAAAGCTTGTTGCAAAACACAACTGCATAATACCAGCTTATCTTCTCAACAGGACGATATTCTTGAATTTCACCATCTGCCGGGGAATCCTTAAAACTGCTTGGATTTTCTCCCATTACGGCTTCAAAAAGTTCCTGCGTTACTTCGTACTTGCCTATGCTGTATGGGCTTAAAGTTACTGTGCGTCCGTCAATAAAAACGCCTGCGCTTCCGCTTCCTGTAATTGTTGTGGCGGCATCAATTACTGTTGCAAGGGCTGTCTTTTCAAGCTTGGTCTTGTTTATAACTATGCTTCCGTCCTCGGCAACAAAGCAGTTGGAAATTATAAGGGTAAAAGGGCATTCTGTAGTTTTATCTGCTTCAACTTTTATATCTTTGCTTCCAGACGCGATAAGCTCATCATTGCTTGCGGAATCCCGAGCCTCAGCCACAACTGTATATTCTCCAGCTTCAAGTTCCGTGAACTCTATTACCCCCCCAACGCCGCGTCTTTTTCTATAGTCTCACTTTCGCCAATTACACGCACAACGAACTTGTCGGCATTGTTTTTATCGTAAACGTAGCGTCCTCCCGGCAAGGTAACACGGATTGAGCCGCCTTTTTCTGAGCCGCCGCTCATGTTCATGCAGGATGCCGCCACAAATAAAAACGCAAATAAAGCCGGAACAATAAATTTCTTCATAAAAGACCTCTAGTTTTTTGGATTGTCGGATCAAGTCTGACAATGACAACTTTCATTTCTCTGTCATTCCCGCACTTGTTTCATCTCTCTGTCATTGTCGTACTTGAATTTCCATGTCATTCCCACACTTGATGTGGGAATCTCTTTTATAATCAACTTTTCAAGAACCTGTCTTACATTATAATGAATAAATCGCAAAAAACAACTTTTTGGCAAAAATTTATTGATTTTTTTTGCTTCTATATACCTTTTGTGAAGTTAAGTTAAAATGCGGGAATTTTCCTTGAGTAAATACGTTATTTTCCATTGGTAAATAGCTTATTTACCTTAGGCAAACAGTCTATTTACCCAGGGTAAATAGACTGTTTGCTTGTAAAAAAATAATTGCAGAATTTAACATTTTCCTGTTGACATTTTTTTTCATAAAATATAATATACTGAACATAAGCAATGCGGCAGTCGTATAACGGCTTATTACCCCAGCCTTCCAAGCTGGAGACGAGGGTTCGACTCCCTTCTGCCGCTCTCGGACCTTAGGTTTTTCTAAGGTCTTTTTTTTTGCCTATAAAACCTTGCTTATATTTGGAGAAAAGAATGAAAATAGCAGTAGCAGGAACAGGATATGTAGGACTTTCAAATGCAATTTTACTTTCGCAGCATAATGAAGTTTTTGCAACAGATATAATTCAGGCTAAAGTTGACTTAATAAACAGCAAAAAATCTCCAATAATAGACAAGGAAATTGAAGACTATCTTGCAAACAAAAAGCTCAACCTTACAGCCACAACAGATGCAAGAGTTGCCTACAAAGACGCTGATTTTATAATTATTTCAACTCCTACAAACTACGACCCAGAAAAAAACTACTTTGACACTTCTTCTGTTGAAGCAGTTCTAAAACTTGTAAAAGAAATAAATCCAGAAGCAACAGTTGTAATAAAATCCACAATTCCAGTCGGCTACACTGAAAAAATCCGCATGAAAATGGGAATTAAAAATCTTCTGTTTTCCCCGGAATTTCTTCGTGAAGGGCACGCGCTTTATGACAATCTTTATCCATCAAGAATCGTTGTAAGTTTTCCAAAAGAGCAACCTGAATTAAAGAAAAAAGCCGAGCAATTCGCTTCATTACTTAAAGAAGGCGCAATCAAAGAAGACATCAAGACTCTTTACCCGAACTGCACAGAAGCAGAGGCAATCAAGCTTTTCGCAAACACATATCTTGCCTTGAGAGTTGCATATTTCAACGAACTGGACACCTATGCGGAAGTGCGCGGCTTAAACACAAAGTCTATTATAGAAGGAATCTGTTTAGATCCTAGAATCGGAGACTTCTACAACAATCCTTCGTTTGGCTACGGCGGCTACTGTCTTCCAAAGGACACAAAGCAGCTTCTTGCAAACTACAAGGACGTTCCGCAGAATTTGATTCATGCAATTGTAGATTCAAATTCAACACGCAAAGACTTTATCGCAGAACAGATTATCGCAAAAAAGCCAAAAGTTGTGGGAGTTTACCGCCTTACAATGAAAGCGAACAGCGATAATTTCCGCCAAAGCTCAATTCAGGGAATTATGAAACGCATAAAGGCAAAAGGAATTCCTGTGGTTGTTTACGAGCCTTCATATAAAGAAGATGAATTCTTCGGTTCAAAAGTAGCCAAAGACCTTTTGGAATTTAAGAAAACCTGCGATGTAATTATTTCAAACAGAATGTCTCCTGAACTTGCAGACGTAAAAGAAAAAGTCTACACAAGGGATTTATATTCACGCGACTAAGGCTTAAAGATGATTTTAATAAATGGAAACTTTCTTTGCAGAAACCTCACAGGAATTGAAAGATTCGCCTGGGAAACTTGCAGGCAGCTGGACTTAATAGTTTCAAAAGAAGACAATATTGCGCTTTATGCTCCTGCAAACGCAAAGTCAGTTCCAGAATACAAAAACATTAAAATCATCGTGTCAAAAAAAAGTATTAAGAGTTTTCCACTGTGGGACATGGGAACTTTTTCTTTAGCCTGTAAAAAATTAAAGGCAACCGGGCTTAACTTTTCAAACACTGCCCCGCTTGGAAAAAACTGCGGAATTTCTTTTATACACGATATTTACGCAAAGGATTTTCCTCAGGACTTTAAAACATTCAAGGACAAGCTAATAAGGCTTTACTGCCGCCTAAGCTACTGGAACATTGCAAAAAACGCAAAAAAAATCATAACGGTTTCTCAGTTCAGCAAGGAACGGATTCTAAAAGCATACAAAGTTTCGCCACAAAAAATAGAAATTGTTCCAAACGGCTGGGATCATTTTAAGTCAATAGAAGCGGACAATTCAATATTTGAAAAGTTTCCCAAGCTTGAAAAAGGCGGATTTTATTTTACACTCGGAAGCCTTTCGAAGCGAAAGAATTTAAAATGGATTGCATCTTACGCAAAAAAAAATCCGCAGGAAAAATTTGCAGTTTCCGGAAAGGCAATATCCGGACTTGTTCCAAAAGAACTTGAAGACTTGCAGAGCCTTCCAAATGTAACGCTTTTAGGCTATGTAACAGACGGACAAGTAAAATCGCTTATGGAAAACTGCAAGGCGTTTGTTTTTCCCTCTTATTACGAAGGATTTGGAATTCCGCCGCTTGAAGCTCTTTCATGCAAAGCAAAAATAATAGTTTCAAAGTCAGCAAGCCTTCCTGAAATATACGGAAATTCCGCCCATTATATTGAATGGAACAACACAGACTGCAACTTAAACGAGCTTCTAAAGAAAAAGACTGAATCCCCAAAACCAATCCTTGAAAAGTACACCTACAAAAATTCCGCGGAAATTCTAAAAAAAATCATAAAAAATTAAAAAAAAACGCTAAAGTTAAGCCTCCATTGTGCCGATGATTATATTGAAAAACCATGGCTGTTCAACTTCGTAGAAGACATCAGCCAGGCTATTCAATGTAAAAGATTGCAGATGTAGCCTTGTAATACAGATGTAGTCTTTTACAGTTTTAGACCGAAAGGATTTGGTCTTTATAATTCCATGGAGGAAAAATATGGTCATCAACCACAACATGTCCGCAATGTTTTCAAATCGTTCTTTAGGAGTAACTCAGGGTTCACTCACAAAGGACATGGAAAAACTTTCTTCTGGCCAGAAAATCAACCGCGCTGGAGACGACGCTTCAGGACTCGCAGTTTCTGAAAAAATGAGATCTCAGATCCGCGGATTGAACCAGGCTTCAAGAAACGCAGCAAACGGAATCAGCTTCATTCAGACAACTGAAGGATATTTGCAGGAAACTACAGACATCATTCAGCGCATCCGCGAACTTGCAGTTCAGGCTTCAAACGGAATTTATTCAGATGAAGACAGAATGCAGATTCAGGTTGAAGTAAGCCAGCTCGTAGCAGAAGTAGACCGCATCGCTTCTCAGGCTCAGTTCAACGGTATGAACATGCTCACAGGAAGATTTGCACAGGCTACTGGAGAAAACACTCCTACAGCTTCTATGTGGCTTCACATCGGCGCAAACATGGACCAGCGTATGTCTGTTTTCATTGGAACTATGACAGCTGCAGCTCTTGGAATGAGAGAAATTGGAACTGAAGAAGTTATGACAATTGCGGCTCCAAGTGATGCCAACCGCGCAATCGGAACTCTTGATGAAGCTCTTAAAATCATCAACAAGCAGCGCGCTGATCTGGGTGCTTACCAGAACCGCCTTGACTATGCTGTAAAGGGACTTGATATTGCCGCTGAAAACACACAGGCATCTGAATCAAGAATCCGCGATACAGATATGGCTTCTGCAATGGTAGAATTCACCAAGAACCAGGTATTGTCACAGTCTGGAATTGCAATGCTCGCTCAGGCAAACAGCCAGTCACAAAGCGTCTTGTCTTTGCTCCAATAGTGTGATATACTGAATACAAAGAGCATGGAATTTTCTATGCTCTTTGCCGTTTGCAGGTTTGATTTACACTTTAACTTTGCTTTCCATCTAAATCTTTCCCGCAAAACAGCTGTGCTTTTAGACACGGCTTTGCTTCGTTTTAGAAGCTGATCTTTGAAAGTTCTGTTTTCCATGATTGTCTGTAACAGCATAGACAGTTGCTTAAATTTTTTACAAGGGAAATAAAAGCAACGGTTCCTGCTGTACAAGGTCTAAAACTTCTGCCGGGGGCGCAAAAACCAGCAGAAAGCCTTTACAGACGGGCATTTTGCATGATGCATTATGTACGATTCATGGAGGACATTATTATGGTCATTAATCACAACATGAGCTCAATGTTTGCAAACCGCACATTGGGAGTTTCTAATTCCCAGTTGATGGGCAACATTGAAAAACTTAGCTCAGGCGAAAAAATCAACCGCGCTGGAGACGACGCTTCAGGACTTGCAGTATCTGAAAAGATGCGCAGCCAGATCCGCGGACTCAACCAGGCTAACAGAAACATTCAGAACGGAGTTTCTTTCATTCAGGCAACAGAAGGATACTTGCAGGAAACTACAGATATTCTTCAGAGAATCCGTGAGCTTTCAGTTCAGTCTGCAAACGGAATCTACAGCGATGAAGACCGCATGCAGATTCAGGTTGAAGTTTCTCAGCTTGTAGCAGAAGTAGATCGCATTGCTTCACAGGCTCAGTTCAACGGAATGAACCTTCTTACAGGACGTTTTGCAGAGAATTCTGTAACAAACAATGTAATGACATTCCAGGTTGGTGCTAACATGGATCAGAGAGTAACAGCTTTCATTGGAACAATGACAGCACAGGCTCTTGGTCTTAAGGGAACTCAGGGTACTGACGAACAGATAAGCATTTCTACTCCAGATACAGCTAACATGGCTATTGGAGCAATTGATGCAGCTCTTAAATCAGTTTCACGCCAGAGAGCAGACCTTGGCGCATACCAGAACCGCTTTGAAATGGCTTCTAACGGTATCGCTGTTGCAGCAGAAAATATGCAGGGCGCAGAATCAGGAATCCGCGACACTGACATGGCTGCTGAAATGGTTGAATACACAAAGAATTCCATTCTTGCTCAGTCAGGAACAGCAATGCTTGCTCAGGCAAACAGCCAGTCTCAGAACGTATTGGCTTTGCTTCAGTAGTATTAAAATAACGGCGCAAGCTGTAACCGTGTTTTCTGAATAAGAGAAATCTGGATGTCTTCTTTTAGACAGCAAACACGTAAGAGCGAGGAGGGGTGCGCCCCCTTCCCCTCTCTTCTTTTTTATTTTTCAGGAGGAAATGTCCATGAATACAATCAGTATGAGTGGTCAGACAATGGCAATGGATGGCCAGCAAGTCTACAACGCTTTCTCTCCGCAAAAAGGAGAAGCAAAGGTTTCTGTAAAAGGAACTTTGCCAAACTCAGCTTCGGAAGTGCTTCAAAATTTTGAGGCGAACCAGGCGGATTTGGAAGCATCTGTACAGGAACTTCAGCGGCTTTCAGACATTGTTACAGGCCACAAACTGCATTTCAATGTAAATGACGAGCTTAACAGAGTTGTTGTAACAGTTGTAGACGCATCAACAAACGAAATTATCCGGGAAATACCGTCAAAAGATATACAGAGAATTCAGGCAAGAATGAAACATGCCATCGGTGTACTTTTTGATGAAATGATTTAATGGCAGACGGACTGAACATACCAGGCGTAAGCGACAAATACAAAACAAACGATCTCGTTGAATCCTTAATGGAAGTCGAACGGATTCCTTTAAAGCGTGAGGAGTCCAATCTTGAGACGTATAAAAAACAGCAAGATGCCTGGCGTGGAGTCAACCAGAAAATGTCTTCACTGCGCGACAGTGTAAAAAGCCTCTACTCTTTTGAAAATCCATTCAGCAATAAGCTTTCATTTTCCTCGGAAGAATATGCGGTAACAGCAGATGCAGGGCGCGAAGCAGAGTTCGGATCATTTAAAATAGAAGTTCTACAGCCAGCCGCATCAGACAGATTTTTAAGCGAAGAAATAGACAGCGATATGCAAGTGGCTCCAGGAAAATACACTTATTCCGTTGGAGAAAAAAAAATCGACTTTAACTGGAAAGGCGGAAAACTCAACGACTTTGTTAATGCCTTGAACCGCCGCGGAAACGACACAATAAAAGCAAGCTTGATTGGTGTAAGCGCAAATAAAAAATCACTTCTAATTGAAAGCCTAAAGACAGGGAAAGAAAACCGCCTTGTATTTGAAAATCAGGCTCTTGACTTTGCAAAAAAAACTGGCATGGTTTCTTCTGCAAAATCGGAAACTATAACTTTAAAATATTCTTCGCTTTCTGCAAAAACACCGGAAACCAAAGATGAGATTCAGCAGGAAAAAATTCCTGAAATTTCAAAAAGCAAAGTAAAAGCAAACGGAAATGACATTACAATAGAGCCAAGAGGTGGATTTGAGCTTGAACTTCCGTCTTCAATAAGAAAAAGCAGTTCTGGAAAAATAGAATTCTCTTTCACTGAAAAAGAAGTTCAGGAAATAACAGAAGAAACAGTCCAGACTCCAAAAGAAAACCTTGAGCTTCCGCCTCCCTTGAGCGTTACTTATGAAGGAATCAGCGTATTTAACAACCCAAGCGACTCTACTCTTCCGCCTGCGCAAGAACAGCAGGAACAAAAATCCAAGCCAGTTGAAATTTCAAGCAGCCAAGTATTTTTTATAAAGGATTCGGACGGAAACGAGCAGCCTGTGGATTCAAAATATTTTTCAAAAGATTCAAGCGGAAAAACAAAAGTTTCTGTGAGCATTTCGGACTTTCCAAATGCACAGTCGCTTGTTGTAAGAAATTCAAACACAGGCAAAGAAATTTCAATGACTGCTCCGCTCTGCTTTGACGAAAAAAAATCTCTTGGATTTGAGCCCAAAAATGCAATCTCAACTGCGCAGGACGCAAAGCTAAAATACGAAGGAATCACCATAAGCCGCCCCACAAACGACATTGACGATATAGTTCCAAATGTTACCCTTCACGTCCATGAAAAAACGGAAAAGCCTGCGAACATAAAAATTGAGCCGGACACAGAATCCGCAAAGGACGCAATTATAACTTTTGTGGGCAAATACAATCAGGCGATTGCGGAAATGAATATTCTTTCTATTAACAAGCCTGAAATTGTTTCCGAACTTGACTACCTTTCTTCTGATGAGCAAGACAAAGCCTACGAGCGGCTTGGAATGTTTCAGGGGGATTTTTCTCTTACAAACGGAAAATCATCTTTGCAGCAGATTGTTTCTTCAAATTATAGATTTTCTGATGACGCATCCGTTACAATGCTTTCGCAGATTGGAGTTTCTACAAATGCGAGCGGCGGCGCAAGAGGATACAGTCCTTCCCAGATGCGCGGCTACCTTGAAGTTGATGAAAAAAAACTTGACGAGTGCTTAAAGTCAAATTTAAATCAAATAAAAAATATATTTGGCTACGATTCTGACGGAGACTTGATTATTGATGACGGAATCGGATACAAGATTGACAGGCAGCTTACTTCTTGGGTTCAGTCAGGCGGAATAATTTCTTCAAAAACAAATTCACTTGAAACACAGATAAAAAATTCAAATTCGAAAATCACGCGGCTTCAGACCCAGCTGGACAGAAAAGAGGCAGATTTAAAACGAAAATACGCAAACATGGAAGGCACGCTGAACAGCCTTGAAAGCCAGCAGTCAACAATGCAGAATTTTTCAAATCAAAATAACGGCAGAAACAGATAGGAGAAAATCATGGAACTTTTTGTAAACGGTGAAAAAATAGACATTACACTTGAAGATGAAAAAACAGTTGGCGAAGTTTTAAAGTCATTTGAAAAAGAAGCAGAAAAAAGCGATGCCACGACAATCGGCATTTTTCTAAACGGAAAAAAAGTTCTCGCAGATGATTTTGACGAGGCTTCAAAAACTCCGCTTGAAGAAAATACAAAAATCGAGCTTACCGTTTTAAGCAAGCAGGACGTAATAGATTCCCTTGAAAAATCAAAAGACAAATTTTCTTCGCTCGCGCAAAAGCTTCCAGAAGTTCCGGTCGCGCTTCAGGGCGGAAAAGATAAAGAGGCAAACACTGTAATAGCAGAACTTGCAGAAGCAATTGACGACTTTTGCCATACAGCGGCTTTGAGCGCATTGTTCCCAGAAGTATATTCAAGCATTGTAATAGACGGAAAAAGCGTTACAGAATTTTTTGAAGAGTTTGCGCCGATTGCAGCAGACTTTGAGCAGTCGCTTGAAACAAAAGACAGTGTAACTTCAGGAGACTTGTGCGAATATGAAATTGCGCCGCGTCTTGAGCTTATTGCAAAGGCTATAGAGGACGGCCTTAAAAAGTAAAAATCATGGATACAGGCTCACCTATAGAAGCGCGTCTTGCTTCAAGCGGATTTGTATATTCATTTGTCGCATGTTTTCTTGCTATAGCTATAGTTCTTGTAATTTTATATTTTATATATTTGAAATACAAATCATTAACTAAATCAAAAAAATGGATTGAAGCAAATAAGAACAGACAAACAAAGTTTTCAGATGTAAGAAGAATTGCGCATGAAGCAAATCTTGATAGCGCAGAAAAAAAACTTCTGTGGAGCATCTGCAAAACACATCATGCGCGCAATATTCAGTTTTCTTACCGCTCAGAAAATGAAATGCAAAATCTTTTTAAATCTGAATTCCAAAGAATGAAAGCGCAGTCTCCAAGGAACGAAGAAAAAATTTCAGTTTTGTTTTCATTAAGATACAAGCTCGAAAAACTTTATGACAGAAAGCATTCCATAACTTCCACAAAATACTTAAGGCCCGGGCAGCAAATAAGAGTTCTGGATGAAAACCGCAATCCGCATGATGCAACAGTTCAAAAGAATACGCCGGAAGGTTTTTACATAGAAATTTCCGCGGAACTAAAAAACTTTAAGCCAAAGCCTCTTTCAAAGTTTATGATAAATTTTTCTTCTGCCACAGGAATGCTTTACCAATGCGTTGTAATGGCAGCTCGCTACGAAGATATTCCAAACGGAAAGGAGCTTCTTCTTATAACGCATTCTTCAACTCTCAAAGTTATTCAAAAGCGAATGACAAAGAGGCAGGGAACAACCATTGAATGTCTTTTTTCCGCAGTTAAGGAAATAAAAGCCGGGCGAAAAACAAAATTTGAAGTTCAGCAAAAAAAGCACACTGGAACATTCATTGATATTTCCGCAGGCGGATGCAAAATTTCATGCAGTCTTCCGATTTCGAGCAACCAGTACATTCAGCTTTACTTTAAGCTTCCGGGAATTATTGAGCATCAGGCGCAAGGTCTTATTATAAAAACAAAAAAATCTGCGGACGAAAAAACATTTGTGCTGTACATTAAATTTACCGATATTAATATAGCTGCAAAAAATGATATTTATGCTGCGATTTATGATTATTTTTGAGCTTGGAATTTAATTACATTATGAAAGTTTTAGAAATAAATTCGATACAAAAAGAAGACGGGTACATTTACTACATTCACCACTACAAGGCAGTTGCAAAAGTAGAAGTATTGTCTTCAATTATTTCAATACCAATAAGTTTCACTGTAGAAACAAATCCGCTTGGAATAAGAACGGTTGACCTTGATCCGCTTCCGGCCAAGCTTGACTATCCAGTTATTCCTATAACAAAAGCAATCAAGGCTCTTATTGATAAAATGGCGCAGGAAGGTACACTTCCGCAAGTCTAATGGCAGCAGGTAAAAAAATGATTTTCCACACAAAGTCTTCAACTGAAACAATTTCACTAGGAGAAAAAATCGGCTCTCTTTTAAAGCCAGGCGACATTCTTGCAATGACAGGAACTCTCGCAGCAGGAAAAACAACAATAACAAAAGGAATCGCAAAATCTCTTGGAATAAAAGACAACATAACAAGCCCCACATTCTGCCTTGTAAGCGAATACGAAGGTGAAAAAATGCCTTTATATCACATGGATGTTTACAGGCTTGAAGGCGAAGAAGACTTTGCAAACCTGGGCGTTGAAGACATGCTCTACGGAAACGGAGTCTGCATAATTGAATGGAGCGAAAAAGTAAAAAAAGAACTTCCAAAAAAATCTATCCTAGTTGAAATCACACCGCAAGAAGACGGAAGCCGCCAAATAAAAATTGAAAACTGGAACAACGGAAATATTGACTGGAACGAGGAATAAAATGAAAGCTCTTGCAA
>NZ_DBKJ01000047.1:11794-11985 GCF_002297325.1 Treponema sp. UBA753
ATAAAATGAAAGCTCTTGCAATAGACTGCGCAGTTACAAAACTTTCTGTAGCCGCAAAAAATGAAAGTAACACAATAAAACTTACACTTGATGTTGGAATGAAGCAATCAGAAAAACTTCTTCCTGCAATTGATTATGTAATGAAAGAAGCCGGACTTTCTGTAAAAGACCTTGACTACACAACCGTTACG
>NZ_DBKJ01000047.1:12031-34642 GCF_002297325.1 Treponema sp. UBA753
CAACCGTTACGCTTGGTCCTGGAAGCTTTACAGGGCTCAGGCTGGGACTTAGCGCGCTCAAGGCAATCACACTTTCAGACAATATTCCGCTCTACGGAATTCCTTCTTTGGAAGCGTACTCTTGGCCGTATAAAAAAGCAATTGAAACAGTTCTTCCTGTAATAGAAGCAAAAGAAGATGAATTTTTTTATTCATTTTATATCCGCGGAGAAAAAATAAGAAACGAAGAAGATTCAGAAATTGAAGAAATCTTAAAGCAAATTGACGCAGAAAGCTCTGTTCTTGTCTGCGGACCTGGAGCAAAAACATTTGTCGAGCGGACAAACGAAATAACACCGCTTTATTCTCTTCACTGCTTTTGCCCGGAAAATGACTGCTGCGAAAGCCTTTTTGAAATTGCAGAAAGAATGATTGCAGAAAAGAAAGAGCCATTAAAAGACTATGACGGTCCGCTGTATGTAAGAAAAAGTGAAGCTGAAATAGTTCTTGAATCAAAAAATAAAAACTAATATTTTTTCAGCAAAACAATCAGCCAAAAAGTTTTCCGAGACGTTCCATTGAAATTTGCGAAGCAGCGGCCTTGTTTTCTGACTGGATTGCTTCAAAAACTTCTTGACGGTAAACTTTTACATTGCTAGGAGCTTCCACGCCGATTTTCACTTGGTCGCCTTTTACGTCTATCAGCGTAATAACAATGTCGTCTCCGATGCGGATTTTTTGATCTATTTTTCTTGAAAGGATAAGCATTACTTTGCCTCCTTTCGTTTTAATGCTTCAAGAATATTGTGCTTTGTTGTGTACTTTGAGCCGTCGAGAATAGCCTGCATGCACTGATGATTTTTCTTGTTGATTATAAGAGGTCCTTGAAAATTTGCAGTTACCGCGCTGCCATCATCAGGAACAGTTACAATTGTAAGAACCATTACATCAGCAGGATCTTTTATGCCGATTTTTAAAAGCTCACTGTCATCAATTTCAGCTTCATAGTCATCTGTAATTAAAAACGGATCAATTAAAAGAAACGCAAGATTTTTTTCCTGCAGCGACTGAAGCCATATAAGCGGCTCATACTCACTGTCCACAAGAGCAAAATCTGTATACTCTTCAAAGCCAAAAAGACCTGAAGGTATAGAAATTAACCTATCGTTGGAAATTTCAACACAGCCTTTAGTTTTTGTTTCTACCAGCATAAAAAATCCTATGAATATTTTTAAATATTAAAATCCTAGCGCATATAATTGAGCAGTGTACTTGAATACATTTTTCCAGCATTGCTCATTGTTGCCTGGTTGACATATTCCAGCATCTTTAAATCTGTTATGGCTTCTGTCAAATCAATGTCGCCTTCTCTGCTTACAAGCTGAGTAACATTTACATTGTTTGTCTTTGAACGCTCAACGTTATTCATTGCACGCTCATAGTCGCTTCCTGACTTTGCAAGGCGAGTTGTAAGATTATTGATTCCGTAGTCAAGAGTTCCAATCACGCGGCTTCCAATTGACTCTTGATCCCCCTTGAGCATTGAATCGCGCAGGGCAATGACAGCATCAAACAAAGAGCCGCCAGAAACTTTCACAGCGGAAGTGTTTACATTGTAAGGCGGAAACTGGCTTGAGTCTTCAATCATTCCCATGTCTGCCAACGCACTGCCTGTTTTATCTTCCATCCAAACTTGATGAGAATCTGTAGTGGAAAGCGAAAGTCCTTGTGAAACAGGATCAATTGAAGCCTTTACTGCAATTCCAGAATTATTTATTTTTGCAGCAACTGCATAAATGTTGTCGCCAGATTTTATTGCAATATCCTCACCGTCAATGCTTATAACAGAATCTTCCAGCGCCTGCCAAGAAGTCAAATCTCGTTGCCCAATAAGGTGTTGAGGCTCTGCCCAAAATGTCTTTGTTCCGCTATTGTCAATTTGAAGATAAGCGTTTTCATCAACTTCAATTTTATTAGTTCCGTTGTTTCCCTTATAATTTACTTTTTCAATAAGAGCTTCATCGGAACCAGGAATGTTTCCCATTACAACATCAAAAGCCGCACCCTTTGTTCTTGTTCCAGCAAAAAGAGTATTTCCGTCTGGACCTACAGCATTTGCATTTTGAATCAGCTCCTTTAAAAGCTCGTTGACTTCAACAGCCATATTTTTTAAGTCTTCTTCTGTGTAAGTTCCATTTGCGCCAGTAATAGCAAGTTCTCTAACGCGGTGCATAATCTGCAAATTCTGATTTATATACCCTTCTCTAACATTCATCTGATCTGCAAGAGTCTGCGCATTTTTTTCAAACTGATTTACACGTCCCAGATAAGACTGATAGCGCACAAGATGTCCGGCTGCAATCGGATCATCACGAAGGCTTCCGATTCTGCTTTGAGTTCCAATCTGGCGGTTTTTTATTGCCTGATTTACTTCCTGTTTTCTAAGCTGATACTGGGTATCTGTATTATTAAACTGTGAGCTGATTCTATGCATATTCTACCTCGCTTCTAAAATAACTCAAACTCCAAGACGGTTGATCAACGTATCAAGAAGTTCATCCTGCACTGAAATAAATTTTGCAGCAACGTTATACCCATGCTGAAACTTTATTATATCAGCAAGCTCTTCATCAATGTTTACACCAGAAATGCTGTCGCGCAAATCTCTTAAGTCGCCCATTATTTTATTTTGAGTCGCAAGCTGATTTTGCGCCTGCTCTCCCTTTAACCCAACGTTGGTTACTGTATCAGCAAAATAATCATCAAATGTACGCTGACTTCCAATCATTATTTTTGTATTTCTGATTGCAGCCATTTCAACTGCTGCTCTTCCATCGCTAGGCTCTGCAAAGCCTTGGGAATTTTTAAATGCTGCGGCAACACTTGAAACATCATTTTGAATAAGTCCATTTACTTCAATATATGCAGACGGATTCAAAACAGGAGAAACCGCAAACTGAGCACCTGCAAGAACATCAACCGCATTTGCACGGTTAAAGTCATAGGCATTATCTTCTCCGCTTCCCTGCAAAATTCCTGAATACCCCGTAAGGAACATTCCAGAATCCTCAACATGGCGGATAACAAAATCAGGATTTTCCATTCCGCTAGAAGATGTTGCTTTTAAAACAAGACAACTATTTCTGTCAAGATAAGCCTTTACCTCTCCGTTGGAATCGTTGATTCTGTTGATAACATCTTCAACTGTGTCTGTTGAAAAATAAGCGACATCAATATTTCCACTTGCGCCATTAATTGTCATTGTTCCAGAAAGACCAATCTGCTCCTGCATCTTAAGAGCATTTGTTCCTGTCATGCGGAAAATATAGGAAGTGTCTTCTACACCATCGCCGTTTCTGTCATAGTTTCCGTTTACGTTTTCTACAAAATCATGCTGAACAAAAAAGTCCAAGCCTGTAACGTTATTTTTTCCAATGGCATTTCTGTGGACATCATTCACTAAATCTGCAAAGTTAAGAGCCATTGTATTTAAAGACTGAATTTCACTGCGAATATCCTTGTCACGAAGTTCAACCAAAGCTCCGAGAGTTCCTCCATGAAACTCTGCATCAAGCTTTGTATCAGACCACATAAGTTTTCCGTAGCCGTTATTATCAAGCTGGCCGACACTTTCTATTTGGCGAGCAAGACTTCCTTGAACAATAATCTGCCCATCTGTGTGAACCATAAATTCATCAGGATCTTTTTGAGTAACAGTAACATTAATGAGAGACGAAAGCTTTTCAACAAGCAAATCGCGGCGGTCCATAAGATCATTAGGATTGTCCCCAAGACCTTTGCTTCTTACAATCTCACCATTGACAGAAGCAATCTGGCGCGAAAGATCATTTACCTGCTTTACAACTGCCTCAATGTCGCCATTTATCTGATCTCCAATTCCACGCAAACTTTTGTACTGTTGCTGAATTGAATTTGTCAAAGTCTGCCCGCGCACAACAACTGCAAGACGAGCCGCATCACTTTCAGGGTAAGTTGAAAGTTCCTGCCAGCCCTGCCAAAACTTGTCCATGTTTGTTCTTACGGAAACATCATTAGGCTCATTGTAAACGGATTCAATCATTGAATAATATTTGTCGCGTGTTTCCCAGTAAGACTCAACATTTTTCTGGTCAACAATACGGCTTTCTAAAAGTTCATCTTTTATTCTGTTTATGCTTTCAACATCGCAGCCTTGCCCTATCTGACCTGGAACCATCGCACGTTCCAAGTCCGGGCGATAAATCGGCTCAAAAGATTTTACAATGACACGCTGCCTAGAATAGCCTTCTGTATCCGCATTTGAAATATTGTGGCCGGCTGTCTGAATCTGAGTTGAATGAGCCATAAGGCTTCTTTTTCCAATTTCTATTCCTGCAAAAGAATTCGCCATAATTCCACACTCCTTTTAAATGCTTCTGTTTACAACAATGCTCTGCGCATAGTTTTTTCTCATTGTGCCGTTCGGAGAATAAATTTCGTTTCTCTGCTGAGATGCGCACTGATCCATAACTTCTGAAATAAATTTTTTTGTTGCGCTCACATATTTTGCAAGCGCGTCATTTTCAACCTTGCTTCTTGAAAGCTTTGTCTTTACGCGGAGAAAAACATCTTTTACTTCAGGATGAAAATAAATATTTTCTGAAACAGATGCGATTTTTTCACGGAACTTGTCAACCTTGGAAAATTCACTGCCAAGCTCATTGATGTTCAAGACATATTCTTCAAGGCCTGCCCAGCTGCGCTTTACAACGCACTCATGAATTTTATTCTGCTCCATAAGCATAGAGTCAAGAATACGTTCCTGCTCATTAAGCACACTGATTAATTCAATTTCTTTTTCTTCCGCCATAAATTTTTCCTTAAAAAAGAAAGTTTCTATTTGATTTTCGGAATATAAAGATTTTTGTTTAGAGAAAAATTTATAAAAGAGTTATACAGAAAGTAAAATTATCTTTGGCCTGAAAGCTCAATGTAAATCTGGTCAGCAAGTCCCAAAGAAGCGTTTTTTGTAATCGATTCCGCCATATTGTCATACATCATGTCGTCGTACATTTTCCTAGCGTACTCGTTGTCTTTGCCGGCAAGATTTGTTTTTTGAATTGTATTGCGCATTGACGAAAGCATCATTTTGACCATGTAATTTTCCATTTCCATGGACTGCGCATAAAGTTCGGAAGTCTTGTCAATTACGGGAGTTTTTCCGCTTGAAGTTTTTGAGTTTGCGGCGAATCCCTGCGGACGGGCGGACTTATCAGAATCCGAAGTGAATGCTCCGTAGAATCCCTGAGTATAATCCCCATTCAGACGATGATTTTTGGCAATCTGGCTTGAAGAAACTCCTGACAAAGATGCTCCCTCAGAAATTCCCAATGCAGTTTTATTCTGCATTTCCTTTACGAGCGAAGAGAATTTTTTGGCCTCATTCTGAAGAACAGCAGAGTCAATTGCATTGCTTCCATTAGACAAAGTGCCTGTTATTCCAGTTCCAGAAATTCCGTTTACCGCCATGATTCCACCTTGCTTACATTTTCGGCATTTTGCATTCAAGATTTTACAAGATTTTTATAGGCAGCTGCTGGCTTTTATCCAATCATAGTATCTCCATGTTTCTTCGCAATATTCATAATAGCCGCATACAATACTATACAGTTTTTAAAATCAAGTTAATTTCACTTTGAAATTAACTTGATTTCATTTTGTTTTTAAGTTGATTTTGTTTTTATTTTAACTTAATTTCATTTTATTTTTAAGTTGATTTCGTTTTGATTTCAACTTAATTTCATTTTATTTTTAACTTAATTTTGTTTTTATTCTAACTTTATTTAATATATTCCACAACATCTCTATGAGCCATAGAAAACATAGGAAAGCGGAACAGGACTTATCCCTTTCCAGCAAAGAAATAGATAAGCCTGTGCATCGGCGCAAGAGGCCGCCGCTCATTCCAAGGCATCAAACTGCAAAAATATTAAAAAAAACAAAAAATTATTTAAAAAGCACTTGACAAGTGCATTTTTTTTTTTTCTATATTTCTTAGATATAAAGGAGCAACGCCCGCAAATGGACACAAGACCAACATGCCTTTTATATCTAGCCATCATCTCATTTTTCGATCTGCTCGAAGGGCGGATTCCAAATTCAAGCACACTCGGATTCTTTTTGCTGCTGGTTATAACAGATATTTTCACAGCTCCATCAAAACTTTTAATCAACATAGCCTGCTCTGCCTTCTTTTTCACAGTGTTCCTTATAGCCGCGGAAGCCACAAAAGGCATGGGCATAGGAGACATAAAACTTGCAGCGGTTATAGGCTACTGCTCAGGATTTTTTAAGACACTATGCACTTTTATTCTTGCGAGCCTCGCCGGAATTATTTTTTTTATGGCACTACGCCTTTTTAATAAAAAAACAAGCAAAATTCCGTTTGTGCCTTTCACAGCGGCCGGATACCTATTGTCAGAACTGATTTTCAGAGAAGCCGCATGAAAAGACTTCCTGTAAAACATCTCCATTGCATTTTCTTTCTTCTTATTCAGATTCCGCTTTGCGCGCAGGAAGCAGACTCTTCCATATACATGGACTTTAGAAACCAGAAAATTTCCGACATCATTTATGCGGTTGCAGATGTATGCGGAAAGTCAGTCATAATAGATGAGACAGTTTCTGGAAACGCAACGTTCCGATTTGAAGACAAGGACTTTGAAAGCGCGCTGGACAGATTCGCAAGGCACTGCCAACTTTATGTGGAAAAGAATGGCGGGGTTTATTCTGTTACTAAAGTAAAAATCAATTCAAACGCTAACGGAAAACTCTCTGTAAACACAGAGAATGTCCAGATTGAGCCGTTCATCAATATGATTTCCCGCTACACAAACAGGACAATTTTATTTGACAATCTTCCGAACGCAACGGTAACAATCCGAATTGCAGAGGCAAGCCTTGAAGACGTGCTGAACCTTGCGATTGTAAGGCTTCCGGGATTCGCCCTTGAGAGAATCGCAGATGGTTTTTACATTACAAAAAGCGCAGGGAATCTGAACAAGCGGAACATCGATATTTTTACAATGTCGGAAGCAGGCGGAAAATTCTCCTGCAATATCCAGAAAGCATCATTCGCAAACGTAATAGAGACACTGTTCAAAAAAGGCGGAAAGGAGTATTCCCTGCTTTCAAAGCCCAGCATAGCACTTGAAAACATGGCATACACAGACAAAAGTTTTGACGAGCTTCTTTCATTAATTCTGAGCCAGTGCAACTGCGATTTTTCTGCGGATGGCGGTATATATTACATTTATGAAATTCAAAAAAAAGATGTCATAAAAAAATTCAAGGAAACAAGAATAATCAAAGTAAAAAACATAGGCATAGAAACGCTTGCTTCAATTCTTCCAAACGAGCTGAACGCGCAGGGATTCATAAAGCAGGACAAAAGCTCCAACTCGCTTATCCTCACAGGAAGCCCTTCGGAAATAAATCCCATAGAAGAATTCATACGCAAAGTTGATGTTCCACTTAACGACAGAAACTATAAAAGCTTTTATTTTGAAAACACAAATGCCAAGGATGCAGCTTCTCTAATTCCAAAGGCTCTTCTTTTATCTGACATAATCATGCTTCCTTCTGACAACGGCTTTGCGACACAGGTAACACAGGAAAGCGAAGCAAAGCTTTCTGAATTCATAGCAATGCTTGACAGTAAAAAACAGAGCAGAGCTGTAAGGCTAAAGTACATAAAGAGCGACGAGCTTATAAAATCGCTTCCAACGCCTATAAGCAAAGAAAGCATAACAGAAACAAACGAGCCGACTTTAGTTTTCTTTAGCGGAACAGAAAAACAATTTGAGGATTTTTCAAAAAGCCTTGAGGAGATTGACCTTCCAAAGCAACAGATAAAATACCAGCTGCTTGTGGTTCAAAGGCAGAAGACAAGCGGCTTGAACTGGGGCGCGTCATTAAACATCGGCAACACAAGTGAGGGTTCGGGCTATTCCTGGAGCGGGGCAGTATCAAACATATTCAACATAAACTTTGACA
The DNA here is from genome assembly GCF_002297325.1 of Treponema sp. UBA753. Lineage (NCBI taxonomy): Bacteria > Pseudomonadati > Spirochaetota > Spirochaetia > Treponematales > Treponemataceae > Treponema > Treponema sp. UBA753. The sequence goes on from NZ_DBKJ01000047.1 coordinate 20,045, forward strand.
TAATCTCAAAGTTCGGAGTCCAGTTCGCCGGAAGCCTGAACGCAGAGCTTTCGGAGGGAAAGTCGCGCGTGCTTGCGGACACAACACTAAACGGCATAAGCGGAGAATCCTTGAGCTTTTCAAACACCAACACAACACGCTACCGCGACATAATCGTAGACACAAAAGGAGAGCTGTACACAAGCACCACAAGGGAAATATCAAGCGGACTCACACTTTCTATAAATGGCTGGGCAAGTGGCGACGGAATGGTGACAGTAAAAGTTGACGCGCAGGTTTCAAAGCAGGGAAACACAGAATCATCATCCGCCAACAGCAATGGAACAGACACTACGCCGCCTCCATCAACGTCTGAAAAAAAAGTAAGCACTAATGTAAGGACTAAAAGCGGCGAGCCTGTAGTCATAGGCGGACTTTTCCAGCAGGAAGAAGAAGTATCAGAAAAACGTGTGCCAGGCTTTGGAAACATACCGCTTTTAGGCTGGCTTTTTAAGAAGAAAGTCGTGTCGATGGTTGAAACAGAATTTGTAATATATCTTGTTCCTTTTGTTGAAAAGCAAGATGTCCAAGCTATCAGCGAAGAAGCAAACCTTGAGCGGCTCAAGAAAAAATACGGCGAGGCTGCGGTATGAAAAGTCTCAAAACAGCAAAATCCAATGAACCCGGTTTTAACATAATAGAATTTTCTCAGTACAAAAACATTGAATGCCAGTACACCTGCCAGTTCATAAAAAATTCACGATGTGTAAAAATACGCGAGTCTGAAAATGAAGTTACCGTGGCAGTCGCAAAAAGCAAGCTGGATACAATAAAGCTCCTTACCCAAGTACATGAGCCAAAGCAGATAAGGCATATAATTGTAAATGATTCGGACTTTGCCGAATTTATTGGCAATTTTGTAGACAACACGGCAGAAGACTTTTCCTGCACAAAAGAACTGGACAGCGAGTACCGTCTTGAAGACATAAGCGGAGAAGCCCCGGCAGTAAACATAATAAACGCAATATGCCTTGAAGCAATAAGGCGGAGCGCAAGCGACATCCACATACAGGGCACAAAGGATTCTGTAAACATTCGTTTAAGAATTGACGGAGTACTCCAGACAGTCCGTGCGTTTGACAAAGGCATTTTTGACACTCTTACAAGCCGTATAAAAATCATGTCGGGACTTAATGTTATGGAAAACAGGCTCTGTCAGGATGGAAGAATGAGCGTTCAGACAGGAGGAAAAAATCTTGACTTCCGTGTTTCCATAGTTCCGTCAGTCGCAGGACAAAACATAGTCCTCCGGCTTTTCAACAATCAAAACGAAAATTTATCTCTTGAAGCTCTTGGATTTTCAAAGGAAAACCTTAGCAAGATAAAAACTGTTTTAAAAAGTCCGCACGGAATGATTCTTGCAACAGGACCTACAGGAAGCGGAAAGACAACAAGCCTTCATGCACTTCTTAAAGAAATGGATGATGAGCATTTAAAGATTGTGGCAATAGAAGATCCTGTTGAAAAAGTCATAAGCGGCATTGAGCAGATACAGGTGAACGACGAAATCGGTCTTACCTTCGAAAGCGTGCTTCGCCGCATATTGCGCCATGACCCGGATGTAATCATGGTGGGAGAAATCCGCGACAAGGAGACAGCACAGCTTGCAGTTCGCGCTTCCCTTACAGGCCATCTTATCCTTTCAACACTGCACACAAACGACAGCATTTCCGCAGTATCAAGATTGCGCAACCTTGGAATAGAGCCATACCTTATCGCAGGAACTTTAAAGACAGTAATTGCCCAGCGTCTTGTTAGAAAAACTTGCGTTCCATGCAAAGGCAAAGGATGTGAAGAATGCGGCTTTACAGGCTATAGAGGAAGAACTGCCATAAGCGAAGTGTTTTTCTTGGATGATAACTTCCGTGCAATGATAGAAAAAAACAAGCCAGAAACTGAACTTAAAAAATATCTTATAAAGCAGGGATTTAAAACATTAAAAGAAGATGCGGCTCTAAAAATAAAAAGCGGAATCTCAACAAAAGAAGAAATGATACGGGAAGGACTTTTATGAAAGCGGACGTTCTTCTTTTTACACAGACCATGCATTCTCTTCTTTCATCTTTTTTGCCATTGCAAAGCGCGCTCGCAGTATGCAAAGAAGTTCTTACAGGAAAAGCCGAGAAGAAATTCACTGCTAGAATCCTAAAAAAAGTAAACGAGGGTAAAAAGTTTTCCAATGCACTTTCGGATGAAAAGCTGTTTCCTCCGCTTTATGTTTCCCTTGTTTCAATTGGAGAAGAAAGCGGCACGCTCCCGCAGGTGTTCGGACATCTTGCCGCATATTTGAACGGCAAAAGAAGTATGAAGCGGAAGATAATCCAAGCACTTCTTTATCCTGCGCTTGTTCTTGCGACGGCGATTGCTGTTGTTTTTATTCTGACTATTTTTGTCCTGCCAAGGCTTGAAGGAATATTCGAGGCTTTTACAAATTCCTCTGAAAACATCGAAACGCAGATAAGTAAACTCAAGTCAGGCTCTTTTGTATCCATGATAATTTTATTTGGCTTCATGGCAATTCTGGCAGTCTGCCTTGCGACGCGCAGATTAAATGCAAAAGCGGCTCTTGCAATCGACAGCATTATTCTAAGGATTCCGCTCATAAAAGATTTTGCAATGACAATGCAGATGCACGACTTTTCTTTTGCAATGAAGCTTCTCACTCAAACGCATTTTCCTTTGCTTAAGAGCCTTGCTTATGCAAAAAACGTATTGAGCAATATCCGTGTTCAAAAAGCTGTTGAATCCGTCTGTAAAAGCATAGCCTGCGGAAAAGGTGTCGGCAAAGCTTTTGAAGATGAAAAAATCTTCCCGGAATATCTTACAGCATGGATAAAAATAGCAGAAGAAAATGGAGAAGCGGCAGAGGCATTCAGCCAGATTTTTAATTATTACCAAAATGAAAGCGAGAGCCTGTTAACAAGCATTACACAGGCTGCAGAACCTGTTTTTATTTTGATAACAGGAGCGGTAATTATTGCAGTTATCGCCCAGTTTGTAATTCCTGTATTCAATCTTCTGGGGGCATTATGAAAAACTTAAAAAAGAAAATTTTTGAAGCCGTAAAAAATGAAGACGGCTGGACTTTTATGGAAACTCTGATAGTCATAGCAATAATACTGATTCTTTCAGCAACCGTAGGCTTTGTCGCAATAAACAGCCTTGAAAAATCCCGCATTGCCGCGGCTAAAACGCAGATAGAAAGCCTTGCTACAGCCCTTGAAGCCTACTACATAGACTGCGGAAACTATCCAACGGCAGAACAGGGGCTTGCCGCTTTAAGAAAAAAGCCTGAAACATCGCCAAGCTCCGACAGCTGGGGAGGACCGTATATTTACAAGAACGCGCCAAAAGACCCCTGGGGCTATGAGTATGAATACACCTGCCCTGCTCCAGACGGCTCGCCTTACGGAATAAGAAGCTTTGGAGCAGACGGAATTGAAGGCGGTGAAGGCAAGGACACAGACATAAAAAGCTGGGAGTAAAAAAGAATGCTTCGTGAAATTGTTGCGACAGCGGCATTTTTATTTGCCCTCTCCGGCATAATAGCCGGCATTGCCATTGCCCAAAAGTCGGCTTCAAGGCAAATGGCGGCGGCAGAAAGAACTATTGAGAGCGCAAATGAAATTGACTGAACTTTTAGTTTCCATTGCAATTTTTCTCATGGCTTCGGTGGTGCTTACAGCAAGCCTCGTCAATGCAAAGAGCAGCATTGCCAAGACAGAAGCCGCCTCAAAAAACGCCGTCTCAATGCTTGAAACAGACGCGCTTTTGAGAAAAGAAATAAGAAACTTTAACATTCCCTATTGGAAAAACTTTGACACAGAATTTGAAACAATTAAAGGAATGCTTTTGATTTTCTGCGCGGAAAAGGGAATAGAAGCCGTATCAATATCTTCTGTCTATAACGCAAGGCATAGAATGGAAGGTATAAAAATAGAATGGAAGTTCAATGGCAAAAACTATGCAAGCCAAGAGTTCATAAAACAGAGGATTTCTGATGAAAAACTATGACAGCGGCTTTTCAACTCCGCTTGCAATGGCAGCAGTATTTTCTCTTTGCATTCTGGCTTTATCATTTTGCCTACTTACAACCGCAAACGAAAGATGGATGGACTCTTACAAAAAACTGATAGAAGAGAGAAAGAAAATTGACGCTGCAATTTTTGACATGGAAGAAAAAATCCAGATGCTAAAAGATTCACAATCTGATTCTGATGAACATGAGATTTTATATTTACTTTCCTCTGCCTGTGATTTTAAACTGTCGGTCTCTGATGTTTCCACAGGCATAAATAAGAATTTTATATCAAAAGAAATTCTAAAAAACAAAGCGATAAGCGACTGCATTAAAGCAAACGGAGAAGAAATTTTTTCAGAGTACGGCTGGATTAATCCGAAAGTTTCTGACAAAGCCATTGTTGAGCAAACTTCAAAAGACTTTGAAGAAAAAAACACATTTCCACTTATAAACACATTTCCGCCTCTGAACATTTTCAATATGAGCGGCACTTTTATAAAAACAGTTCTTGAATTTTGCGGTATAAAGAATGCGGAAAAGAAAACGGAGCTTATAAAGGACAATTTAAATCCAGATACAACAGAAAAAGAGCTTGCTGAAATTCTAGGACTTGAAGAAAATCATCCTATCTTTGAATTGCTCGGAACAAAAACCGCATTCTGGAAAGTTGACTTTGAGACGGAAAAAGCAAGAGCCTGCGCAGTGTTCGCCGCCGTTCCAGAAAAAGAAAACCAAAGAAAGATAGAAAAATATATCCTCGCTGAAAAGAAAATATTATTTAAAGGGGGCGTGCTATGACATCACAGGTTATGCCTCAAAACTGCCCGAAGTTCACCCTTCACTTAAAATCCCATACCCGGCGAAAAAGAATTGCCGAGGCAAAAAGCACGCTTGCAAGTCTCTACCCTTTTGAAGTAAATGAAAAGAAACTTCTTATATTAAAGACGGACATAAAGTGGCAGTATGATGTTTATCTATTGAAGGAAGAAATAAAGCGTGAACTGAACATTAAAAAACTTTGCCTTGCAATCCTGCCCGGCATTTTTATTCTGGCAGTTTTAACTCTTGCAATTCGATATGCCGCTCTAAAAAACACAGAATCTTTAAAAGCCCAAAAAGAACTGGAAAAACAGAAACAGGATGAGGAAAGAATCCAGAAAGAAAAAGAAGAAAAACTTGCACAGCTAAAAAAGACATACAACGAAAAGAAGCACCTTGAATATGAAAAAATCTATCCATGCATTGAGCGCATTTATTCCGCAATGGCAGAAAAAACAGCGACAATAGAAAATATTTCAATTCAAAAAAATGCTTTTACAGTTGAAGCCACTGCAAAAGACGCCGTAAGCATTCTTGCAAACTTTGAAAAAAGCCGCACGTTCACTTCTGTAAAGATGAACAGAACCACCGTAAAAAACGGAGCTGAAATCGTTTCCTATAACGGAGAGTTTTCAAGACTATGGAAAGAAACAGATGAAAAATCCTCACTCGATAAAAAGATTGAATTTTATGAAACGGAACTTTTAAAGATGCAGTCGCAGGCGGAAGAAAAGCAAGGTATAACACTTTCCGAATACATAAAAAACATACGCAACATAATGCATAAAAATTCCTGCAACGAGCAGTACATACAAATTAAGGGAAAGAGCGGCAACGCAGAGATAGAATTCTTTGTCCTTTCCGGCAGCAAGGGCATTTTAAATTTCATAAGGGAAATTCAGGAAGGAGATGAAAATCTTATAGACATAAAAAGCTTTGCTCTGCGAAACAGCGAAAACCGAAGCAGAATACAGACAACAGTCTGCTTTGATACAGGAATAAAATTTAAGCAGAACGACGCTTTGCTTTCTGAATATACCGACAAAAAAATTGACCTATCTGAAATTGACAGAATTTTTTATAAAGCTCCGTCTGCAAAAACCACAATAAAAACTGAGTCGGCAAAAAACAGAACAACTGCGGCAAAGTCAAATGAACAAAACAGTCCAGCTGGGATCAAAAAGCTTACATACATAGGACGGACAAAACTTAATGGAAAAGATTTTGTGATTGCAAAGGATGACGGCATGGGAAGCATTTATAAAATTTCCCTTGCAAAAACAGAATCTGTCGGAGATTTTTGCATTCAAACTGGATACGGCTATAGGGCAAAGCTCCGCGGAGAATATTACGAGGTAAAAAAATGAAACGGCGCAAAATCTTTTTGAAAATTTTAACAGCCTTATTTTCTTTATGCCTGCTCTCATGCGCAAGCACGCCGGAAAAGAAAATAGACTCAATGTATGTGATGGTCTATGACTACGCCAGCAGCGAACTTATGAATGCTTCAGTCTTTATAGACGGAAAAGAAATCGGAAAAACTGACATTTACGGAAGGCTTATGTATCCATGTGAAAAAGAAACCACAATCTGCGTAAGAAAGGACGGCTATGAAACCGTGGAAACAAAAGCCGCCATAAAGCCAGGAACAGTCCTGTATTTTAAAATGGGAAACGGCTCATACTATGCGGAACAGGCAGAAAAACTTCTGGACGGAAAAGACTTTTCGGGCGCGCTTAAGATGATAGACAAAGCACTGGGAATTGAAGAGAGAAAAGACTGGCAGTATCTGCGGAAAATAATTATTAGGGAAAGAAAAAATGATGAATAAAAAAATCAGTGCAATATTTTTAATAGTTATGTCCTCATCACTGCTTTCAGTTTCTCACATATTATTAATAAACAGAATTCAAAAATTGAGCAAAGAAATTTCTGACCTTGATAAAGCTGTGAAAACTGTTGAATTAAAAACTGATTGTTTTGAAAAAAGTCTTGCAGTCAGCATAGAAAATACTGATGTAAACTTTCAAAAACTTAATGAGTCCGTTCAAGCCTTAAATCAAAAATCCGATGCACAGTTTTCGAAGACTGTAGGAATGGGAAGGACTTATGATGCAATTCTTGAAGAACAGAAGAAGAAAACAGTCGATACGGCAGGAAAAGACAAATCGTATCTAGAAGCAAAAAATAATGCTATTGCCTCATATAATAAAGAAAGTTATACAGCTTCTTATGATGAGTTCAGAAAACTTACGCAGACCTTTACTGATGATATGGAATGCCGTCTTTACAAGGCGAAAAGCCTTTACTATAAAAACCGTGCCGACAGCTCCTCCTATGCACAAATCTTGGAAGATATAAGAATACTTAAACAAAACGGAGCTTCCGACACCGAGCTGCTTGAAATAGAAAAATCAATCCTTGCTGAAAAGGAGGGATTTGATGAATAAAAGAACTGTTTGTTTTACAGCCCTGCTGTTTTCAATATTCATAGCCTCTGCATCAGAAATTAAAATCGCTCCCCTTGCAGTTTATGACGGCAACGGAAACAAAACATCGGCTCCTTATAATCCTTCAAAGGCAATACACGATGAGCTTGAAAAGCACTGGTTTAGCGGCCTTATAAATTTTTCTCACATTGCAGAAAGCAAATACGGAATCCCGGTTACCATAATAGACGCTCATAAAATCTGCGTGTCTGAAAACTCTGATTATCTGATATACGGATATCTAAAGAAAAATGAATCAAGCTGGCTTTGCGAGGTAAAGCTCTTTGATGCAAAGGCAAAGAAAATTGCAAAAGGATTCTTTGCAGGTGACAGCATAGATCATTACGACAGGCTTATTTCTGTTTTGTGCCAGAATATTCTTTTTGGAATTGAGGAAATTACAGGCATCAATAAGGATGAACTTAAACAGGAAAAAACGCGTCCAATGGAATTAAGGATACCGGCTTCTCTTTTTTACTGGAGTCCTGTTGATAGTGACTGGGGAGACAAAATTTTAGGAATTGGGGGAGTTAATACAGGTATTGAGTTTTATCCACCTCAGCCTGTGATTGTATCAAACGGTAAACTTATAGATTTTTCTGCAAGATTGAATCTTTCATGGGATATCGGAATAAATAAAAAAAACACCTACCCTCTTGTAATCAACACCATAGCAATAAGTCTTCCTGTATTGCTGCACGTTCATTTTAATAAAAGGCATTCTTTATACGGCGGGTTCGGTCTTGCATATAACATTGAGCTTATGAGCATAAAGCCAAAGTATGAGGACGAAACATTTTTATACCAGAATGCCTTTTCTTTTGAAACCATTGCAGGGTACGAGTTTGACATTAATGACAAAGTACATCTTTTTGCAGAAATAGACTTTGACTTTCACATGATGGGAGCCGGTTTTGTTTCTGTAAAGCCGTGTCTTGGAGCGTCATTCAATGTTTTTAAGGAGCGAAGATGAGTCGAACTAAAAAAGCCATGTTTTTGATATTTACATCATTATGGTTTTTCTCGTGCTATAACAATGCATTCAATGAAATTTTATTCAGGACTGCGGACGACCCGTTTGATGATGTGCCGGCAACTGATTCTCTTACGACAGAACACACGGTATATCTTTCATGGAAGGAAGATGACGCTGCTGATAATTTCTATTTGATGAGATCCTTTGACGCCATTTCATTGGACTGGATATGTGTTTATGAAGGAAAATCAACAAGCTACACAGATACTAACCTTATAGATAATGAAAAATATATTTACAGGCTTGATAAAACACGTGGCTCAAAATGCTTTGAGGGAAAGAAATATGGCTACGGATGGTCATCAGGGACTATCAGAGATTACTGCGAATCAAATGATGTGCCGGAAGATGCAGCGTTTTTAGAGTACGACAGAATATGCAATCTGCCATGCGTTGGTTTTGTAACAGACCATAAGGAAATTCTTGACGAGGACTGGTTTTATGTAACAGTTCCTCCAATGCGCCAGGCGGACATAATAGTAGGACAGCATAACCTTACGAACACTACTTTAGGAGCGGAGACAAACCTCAGGATACAGCTTTCAGGACTTGAAAGCCAGAGTGCAAGACATCAGGTCGCCTACCAGATTCAGAACTCCAGTTATGAGACAAAAAACTTTTATTTTAAGGTTTTTCCGGAACGGACTTCATTATCATCAGGCAACAGTTTCTGCACGGTTATTGAATATACCGTTTCTTTAAATCAGATAACTAAATACTAATAAGAGGAGAAAATGATGAAACCAGAAAAACTAATTATTCGGCTTATTTCTTTAGCTGTATTGGCATCCTGTGAACTCACTCCTTTTGAAGAAGATGAAAAAAGTATAGTTAAACCGGAGCAGACGACAGTTCAGGAAACAAGCAGTCTGTTTGTACAGTACGAAGACAATAAAGTTTTTACTTTTGAAACAAATGATACAAGTTATCTGGGAGCAAATGGTTATACTCTTTGGACAGTTCCAAATGCAAATACAAGTGAAAGTTTTAATCCTATTGTTGTAGAAGCGGTTAAGGAAAGCGGACGGACGGAAGCGGGGTTCGGACTTGTCTTCTGCGAGCAGGAAACCGGCGGCAGGCCATTCATGCTAGCAGTCCTAATAAACGCCAACGGGTACTACACAGTCGGCAAGGTTTGCGACGGTGTTTTCGGTCATATTAATGACGGATGGAAAAATTCAAACTACATAAACAAGGGGCACGGAATAAAAAATACCATAGCTGTCGCTTATGATGCCGGCACTAAAAATTTTCTATTAAAAATCAACGGCTATGAAATAACGTCATTTACAGTATCAGAACAGATTGCATTTAAAGACAGCAGGTCGGGGTTCGCTGTTGTAATTGCAGATAATGAGAATTTTCCTGGCAAGCCTGTAAGGGTTACTTTTGAGAATAAATAATGTGCAGGAGAAAAGCATGAGCAGGCGTTCAAAAAAAACAGTTGAAGCAAGTTTTACTAAAAGAATTGCAGCCGTAATAATGACGGCTGCATACATTTCTGTCATAAGCCCGATATCATTGCTTGCTGAAACTGCAATAAATAATGCAGATATTAAGGGAAGGATTTCTGTAAAAGAGGAGAAGTCCGAGGTCCTTATCTCCGCGGAAAAAGGCGGAACAGTAGTCCTTGGGGACGCCTCCATAGAGATTCCCGCCGGCGCGCTAAAGGAGGACACAGCCATAAGCATAACGCGCATTCATAAGGTAGAGGACACAGGAGAATCCCTCTGCAACGCGACTCCATATTCAGGCGGCTACAGGTTCCTGCCCGCCGGAACGAAGTTTGAAAAGGACGTGACAATAACACTGCCCTACAGAGGTGAACTCAATGCGAAACCGCAGGCTCTTTCCGGGCTTTACACATACTTCTACGACACGCGGAAGGAAAGCTGGATAAAACTTGAACGTCTTGAAATAGACAAAGAAAATCACAAGGTCCGCTCTCTTTCCACCCACTTCACGGACATGATAAACGCGACCCTCGCCCTTCCCGAAAGCGCGGGCCCCGCCGACGTGAACCTGAACTCAATCAAAAACCTCGAGGCGGCAAGGCCGGACGGACACCTGATAAAATTCAATCCGCCAGAGGCAGGCAACATGGGAGACGCCTCGTTCAGCTTTGAGCTTGCAGTTCCCGCAGGACGCAAAGGAATGCAGCCGCGGATCTCAGCAAGCTACTCGTCCGGCGGCGGAAACGGAATTATGGGCAGGGGCTTTGATGTGGGCTACGGAAGCTCCATTACGACAGACACAAGGCTCGGACTCCCGGACTACGACACCCGCGACACCTATATGCTTGACGGAACACTGCTTGAGGAAAAATCCCGCAAAGGAAACGAGATAGCCTACAGGCCGCTAAAAGAAACCTCGTTCAGCCGAATAAAGCGTTACATGGATGACAACCATTGGGAAGTTACGGATAAAAGCGGAACAAAACGAATTTACGCACAGAATAAAGATTCCTGTGTCGGAAGCGGAGCGGAAACCTTCACATGGAATCTTACAAGGACGGAGGATGCCAATGGAAACTCGGTTGTTTATGAATATGAAAAAGACAGCGGTTATGTCTACCCTGCTTTTATTCATTACACAGGTTTCAACGGAAAGAAAGGAAACTACAAAGTCCAGTTCCACTACGATAATAACGGAACGGAAATCAGAAAGGATGTGCGCATGGACGCGAGGTCAAGGGAAATCATATCATGCAGGAAGCTTCTGACCAGCATCACGACCCACTATAAGGACGGCGGGCATATACGCAGGTATAACTTTAATTATACAGAGGGACTTGCTAAAGAAAAAATGCTTTCCTCTATCTCCGCAGGCAACAACGCGGGCGAATCCTATGAATATACATTTGATTATAGCCTTCCTGAAAAAAACAATGATGGGAATATAATCTATTTTGCAGAAGCAAAAGAATGGAATAACGGACAGCCATTACAAGTTGGGAATTCTACGAATATTGGAGCAAATTTCAATGGTGCGGCTGGACTTGGATATGGAACAAGAGTTATTGATGTTCGTGCAACGGCAGGTGGAAGCGGCTCTGTCAGTTCGGGGGAAAGTTATACAGAAGATTCGATGTTAGACATAAATGGTGATGGAAGACCTGATGCCATAAGTCAGAAGGGAGAAACTGTATATGCTGCACTAAATAACGGAGCTGGCTTTGATGAAAAGCAAGCTATAAATATAAAGTCAGGAACATTGTCAGAAGACTTAGAGCATGAAAAAAATTCCAGCTCATCCGTAGGATGGAATATTTATGGTGGCGCAGGCTCTAGCAGTGGTTCCTTATCTCTTGGAGTTGGTTATTCAGAGGTAAAGCAAAAATCTTCCTCTAAATCTTTGTGTTCTTTCATTGATATGGATAGGGATGGTCTTCCTGATATCGTAGAAACTGGAAAATCTACATATCTTAAGAATTTAGGAAATCTTGAATTTGAACAACGTAATATATATTCAAGCATTGCGGTAACAGAAGTTACACAGAAAGTAAAACCGGAATTAGCAGAGGAATACAGAAAAACATATTTTGTTCAAACTCCTTTCAGAATGTGGGAAGCTCCTTATGAGGGAATTATTACAATAACGGAATCTGCGTATGGTGTATCTGAAAACTTTGATAAAGGCAAACAAGTCATAGCAAAAACATATAAAAATGATGATGAAAGCGATGATACGACATTACGAATTAATATAACTGCTCCAAATATAACTAAAACATCTAGAAATACTATGGATGTTGTTAAAGCAAGCGATTATTACTTCATATCGGATAATGGGAAAGAACCTGAAAAGACAGATATTGATTGGGATATAAATATTGAATATTCAGATATAAAAACCTTTAAGAAAGGATTAAAGCATCCTCTCTTAAACTTGAAAAAATATGAAGAATTAAAACCGGCTCAAAAGACATATTCGAATAATGGTAATAAAGCAAAAGAAGACTATAAGAATTTTATTGTGTCGGAATATCTTGATAATCAAACAGTATTATTAAAGCTCTTTAGCATTACCGTTCAGGAAGTTCATTCAAATGACAATAACTCTTATGAATATTTACTGAACGCACAGTATGATTCAGACTGGACGAAAAAAACAAACATCGAAGAACAGAAGGCAATTATATCGACCTTAATGGAGAATCAATGCCTGATTCCTTCTGTGTTCACCGAATCTCAGTTTACAGAATACTATGAAAGTGTAAAAACAAATGCCTCCAAATCATCAGATATTATAAAGTATTATTCTGACTTCGCAATGCAATTTGAGCATGACGTTACAGATAATCTTTATCTTTTTAGAGACTTCACCAAGGAATATACTATTTCAGACTTCCTTGAAACTTATCCAATTCCAGAGGGAGTTCAAACAGCAGCCCTGTTAAATTACAAGCAAAATGGAATCACAGCCAGTTTCAGTGTGGGTGATATTTTTTATGGATGCCATTCCGAAAAAGAATTCAACGGTGAGCGTGATATAAGAAATGAAGGAACTGTTACAAACAAAGTTTTGAATGCCGGAACTTATAATTCATCAGATTTATTCATTGACCTAGTGGATAATAAACTGAAATTCAGAGGCGATAAGGAAAATTTTGTTCCGCTAGAAATTTCATCTGATGTTATAAATACAACAGTTACAGAAAATTCCGTTTCAATTCAATACGGTATTAACAAAGATAAATATGGAAATTATGAAAGCATAATAACCGTAACGCTTGACGGCCTTTCATACCGTGCCTTGAATCTTTCCAATGAAGAATTCCAAAAGATAGTAGATGACATAGATGTCGCTTACTCTGACGTACATGACAATCATTGGAAATTAGAAGATACAGAAGATGAAACGAAACGAATAAAAACTTCTGATATTGATGTTTTGTTTAAGGAAATTCCTCTGACAGATTCTCAAAAAGAGGAATTCATTTCTGATTTATATGAAAAGAAAGATGTATATACAAAAATAGAAATAAATAATCCAGATGGAAGCTCTATTAATAACGAAGAACCGAAATATAAAGAGGAACTGGTTTATAGTTATTATATACTTAAAGAAAATGCTGATTATACCAAAGCTCAAAAAATTCTTGATGAATACAAAAAAGAAATCGTGTATAAAGAAAAATACCCATTTTATACCATCTCAAACGGGAACTATATTCTTAAAAATGAATGGAAGGTTTTTAAGGAAAAAGAAACCGCACGCTCTGAATGGATTTCTGAAATTGAAGCAGAAATCCTAAATGCAGAACCTGAATTGAAACAAGATAATCCAACAGAGTTTTCAAATAGAGTTGAAACCATTTTTGAAGAAAAGTATGCGGAATATTTAAACCTTGACGGACTGCTTTTGGCAGAGTGTAAAAAGTTCACTTTTGGAAAATTTTCATCAATTCAAACTTTCCAAGAGTTCAATATTGAACATTTGTATAACATAAGCAGCAATTCTTATTCACTGCTTGTTGCCGAAAATGGGTTTAATCTTGATGAAGTAACATACACACTTCCTAAGGTAAATTGGAATTCTGGACGAGATTATTCAACAGCGAATATAAACTGTGAAAAAATTATTTATTCATATAGTGAAACAATAACACAGGATGGAGTAACGGATACAGCAGTCGAAGAAATAAAGATTCAGAATGATGAAATTTTATATGGAGGTAAAGGCAACTGGTTCTATGGGATTTGGAAAGGCAGCTTATCTGATATTCCTTTCTCAAAGGAGACTCTACAGGAATATAAAAAATCAATAGAAGGCATTAATTCAACCGCTGATTTTAATTCCAAAAAAAATTCTGTTCCTACAGAAATTTCTGATAAACAAAAAAAAGAAAAAACAGCAGACAATATACATTTCTATTTACCTCAGAAAAAAGATGAATGCGAGTTTTCAAGAAACAACAGCGAATTTAGAAATGCCGCAATTCCTTATAATGTAGATTACTCAAAGTCACTTTTAGGAACTGTCGCTATGTATTCCGAAGTAAGAAAAACAGCCGAAGGACGAAAAACTGTTACTGATTATTATATGCCTTTTATTTTTGGAAATATAATTCATACAGATAGAGCAGGTGGTATTTCTTATTATAAAGTTGAGGGATTGAATGAGAATCCTAAGAACACAACAGCACAATTAACAGGAGGCTCTTTGCTTTCGATGCCAACAATAAGAAAGTC
>NZ_DBKJ01000070.1:0-534 GCF_002297325.1 Treponema sp. UBA753
TCATCTTCAATTCCCTGCAAAAGGCTTTCGTGTAAAGAAAATTCTGTAAATTTCATTGCTAAATCCTAAAAATATAATTACATCTTTGCGATAAAAGTCAATTTCTTTCTATAATATAAATAGTTAGCTTAGTATACAAGTTTTTTCAGATAGTATCAATTGAAATAAGATAAATGAATTTTTATTCACACAAAAAAAATCCCGAGGAAAATTCCCCGGGAAAAATCGCTCACTTCTTGAGTTCTTATTTTATTCTATTTGAATATCTGAAACTTCATAGCTTCCTTTATCCAACGGCTCAAAGAAAACTTGCAGATTTTTTATTCCAGAAACAGGAGACAAAATCTCAAATTCTGTTTCGCTTCCTGTGCAGAATTTATCGTAACCTATGCCCAAAGAACTATTTTCCTTCTCAAATTTTATTCCTATGTGAATCATATTTCCAGAATCGCTTTTTATCTTGCATTTCACAGATTTGACAGAATCATATCCATCTAAAGTTTTTGTGAACATTAAAACTGAAAGATTTTTATT
>NZ_DBKJ01000070.1:580-14446 GCF_002297325.1 Treponema sp. UBA753
TTAAAACTGAAAGATTTTTATTGATTGAAAAAAAAAGCGTTTAAAATAAAAATACGGCAGCTTCCTACTTTCCCGCGTTAGCAGTATCATCGGCGTAAGAGAGCTTGACTTCCGTGTTCGGTATGGGAACGGGTATTGCCTCTTCACTTTGGCTACCGTGATTAAGAATATATACTTTCCAAAAAAAAATGTCAATATGAATTTGCAAAAACTATTATTTTTTTTAGAAAAATTTTGAATTTTTCAGTATGAAAACAGTTAGCTTACGGTTTCAAGCACACAAATTTTGTTAAAGCGGCTTAAAATCTGAAGCTGGATGCTTACATACAGGGCAAATAAAATCGTCCGGCAAAGTTTCGCCTTCGTAAATATATCCGCATACAGTGCAAATAAATCCCTTTTTCTTTTCCGTGGAAGCCGGCTTTGGCTTTATATTATTCTGATAAAATGAATACGTTGCTGAAGGAACTTGCGACAAAACTTCACCGTCTGTAACATCAGCAATAAAAAGAGTGTGCGTTCCCAAATCCAAAGTAGAAACAACTTTCGCACTCAAAAATGCGTTTGTTTCCTCCGCAATATAAACAAGACCGTTTGCAGATCTTTTAAAAGAAATTGACTCCAGTTTGTCTGTATTTCTGCCGCTTTGAAAGCCCCAGTGCTTGTAAGTTCCAAATTTTGAATTTTCTGCTAGAACTGAAACATTGAATTCTTTTGTTTTCAGAATCATGTCGTGCGTATAATTCGCTTTGTTTACCGTCAAAGAAATTCTGTTAGGCTGGGAAGTAACCTGCCCTACAGTATTCACAATGCAGCCGTTGTCTTTTTCGCCGTCTTTTGCAGTCAAAATAAAAAGACCGTAAGACAAATTGAACATAGCCTTGTTATCCATAAAGAACCTCCGTTAAGAAAGTGAATTACTTTAAATATAACAAAAGCTATAAAATATGCAAAGTTATTTTAATTTTTTTTCGATTTCCTGAATTTTTTCAAGAATAACCGGCTTGTTTTTTTTGTTATAGAATTCCGCAAGTTTTCCAAGTGCAAAAAGTTCATCTTTTAAGGCAAGAAGTTTTTCCATGGGTAAATTTTCTGGAATATATTCAACAAGCACGCTGCCCGTTTTTTCATTGCGCTCAACTTTTTTTACGGCAGAATGGCTTCCCACCGCTGAATACAATGCGGAAAATATATCATCATCTTTAAAAACTTCATTGCGTAAACGGATTCTTCCTGGAAAAAAACTTGAAACAATCATTTTTTAATCCAATGAGCTCATTGCATTTACGCTGATTGCAACTGTGGAGCTATTATGAAGCAAGGCTGCCATTTGCGGTGTTATGGAACCAGCAAGTCCGCCGGCAATAAGCGCAGAATTTATTCCAATTATAGCACGGTTGTTTCCGTGAATTCTTGAAATTAAGTTTCGGCTTATTTTCCGCAGAACTGGAAGAGAATCCAAGCCGTCATCAGGAAGAAGAATATCCGCAGTTTCGCTTGCAATTGAGCTTGCTTTTCCCATTGCAATTCCAACATTTGCCGCAGAAAGAGCTGGAGAATCATTGATTCCGTCTCCAACCATAACAACTTTGTGTCCTTCTTTCTTAAGCTTTTCAATCCAAGATACTTTTGTGTCTGGAAGAGCTTCAGCAACAAAATCTGTTACGCCAGTTTTTTCCGCAACTTCTTTTGCAGTATGCTTATTATCGCCTGTAATCATAATAACATTCTTAAAACCAGACTCTTTCAATTTTTTTATTACAGCGCAAGATTCTTTTCTGATTGGATCTTCAATTATGATTATAGCGGCAAGTTCTCCGTCAATTGCAAAATAAAGCTGAGAGCAGCCAGTTATTGTATTTATGCAGTCTTCAACTTCTTTTGTAAGCGGAATTTTTTCATCATCAAAAATAAAATGCGCGCTTCCTATGCGGAGTTTTTTTCCATCAAGGCTAGAAGCAATTCCATGCGCAAGAATATATTCTACTTTTGTGTGCTCTTCCTTGTGGTTCAATCCTCTGGACGCAGCTTCATTTACAACCGCCCGCGCCAAAGAATGAGGGAAATGCTCTTCAAGGCAAGCAGCAAGCTTTAAAACTTCATTTTCGTTTCTAGTGCCAAAAACAACAATCTTTTTTACAACAGGGTTTGATTCTGTCAATGTTCCTGTCTTGTCAAAAACAATTGTGTCAGCTTCAGCGAATTCCTCAAGAAATTTTCCGCCTTTCGCAAGAATTCCGTTCCGGGCGCAATCTCTCATTGCAGAAAGAACTGAAATCGGAGCAGAAAGCTTCATAGCGCATGAATAATCCACAAGCAATGTTGAAGCCGCCTTTGTAAAGTTGCGTGTAAAGAAATACGCAAGACCTGCAATTAAAAAGTTGTATTTTACAAGATTGTCAGCAACACGTTCCGCTTTTTCCTGGCTTGCAGCCTTAAGCGAATTTGAGCGGTCAATCATATTTGCAATTTTGCTTACTTTGGTTTCTCCGCCGCAAGCCTTCACTTTTATTTTTATTTCGCCTTCTTCAAGAATTGTGGAAGCAAAAACAGACGAGCCTTTTTCACGCTGCACAGGCAAAGCTTCTCCAGTCATTGAAGATTGGTTCACCATTCCAACTCCGTCCACAACAGTTCCGTCAACAGGAATTACAGAGCCAGCGCGAACAATAACAATGTCGCCAGCCTTTAAAAGCTGTGTAGAAATCTCTTTTTCTTCTCCGTCCTGAACAATTGTAACGGTTTCATCAGTTATAAGAAGCGACTGAGTCAAATTGTCGTGGGACTTTCGCTTTGTGTAATCTTCGAGAGTATCGCCGATATTCAAAAGGAAATTTATAGTTCCAGCTGTATCTATGTCGCCAGTTAAATATGAAAGAGAAATTGCAGCCGCATCAAGAGTTTCCGCACAGAACGGCTTACCTCTCACTACGCTTGCAATACCCTTTTGAACACGAGGAACAATTGAAACAAGAGAAATGATTTTTCTCAATGGAAGAGGAAGAAGTTTTTTTAGAAAATGCTCAACTGTAAGGGACAGCAACGACTCCAAAAGACTTTCCTGCACAGAAGGCATAGAAACGCTTGAAAGCAGATTTTCATCATTGAGATACTTTCCATCAAGAGCCTTTACATAGGAAAGAACTGTTTCCAAGGAAGTATCTTTATATTCAATAAGAATGCTTCCTGAAACTATATTAACAGAAACAGAAATTATTCCTTCTTGAAGACCAACAAGCATCTGAACAAGCATTGCCTGACGCAAAGACAGAATGTGACGCTCATATCTAAGCCTTACTCTGCCTGGAAGACTGTGAGAAATCTGAAAATCCATTGCAATCCCTTTTTAAAAATATATTTTTAAATATTTCAAGAATTGATTTTTAAGCGTTGGCTTTTGCTGCGTTTTTATTGTAAGCGGCCTCTGCCTTTATATCTTCCGCGTCTTCTTTTACAGTTTCAACAAAAGAAGCAGCATCATCTTTAAGCTGCATTCCCGCACTGATAACTTTAGAGCAGACTTTCTTGAATCCAGCTGTTTTTACCAAGGCAAGAGTTACTCCGCCAACCGCAACACCAATAGCAAATGCACCTAATTTTGTCATAAAAACACCTCGCAAGTATTATATTTTCTTTCATTATATAAACTGAATAAATTTTTTCAAGTCTACATTGCACTCAATAAAGATAATCATTTTCAAAATAAAAGCAACTTTTTCACAAAATTTTAATAAAAAAGCAGAAATTAATGCAAATTAAACAAAAAAATTGTATATTTAAATTGAAACTTTTTACCGGAGGATTTTTTATGGAAAACAAGGAATTGAAAATTGCGTTTTATGATGCCTGCAGCTATGACAAGGAATCTTTTTCAGAAGAAAACAAGAACTTTTTATTCAATATTGATTTTTTTGACTTTCATCTGACAGAAAAAACTGCATTGACTGCATCTGGCTATGACATTGTATGCACATTTGTAAACGACACAATAAACAGAACCGTTATTTCCATACTGAAAAAATGCGGTGTAAAAATGATTGCATTGAGATGCGCTGGCTTTAACAACGTGGACCTTGAAGCCGCAAAAGAATTCGGCATAAAAGTTGCAAGAGTTCCAGCGTACTCGCCTCATTCTGTAGCAGAACACGCTCTTTCACTTTTGCTTTCTCTTACACGAAAAATTCCTCAGGCATATTTAAGAACTCGCTCTGGAAATTTCACATTGAACGGACTCACAGGCCGGGATTTGTGCGGACTTACAGCAGGAATCATAGGAACTGGAAAAATCGGAAAAGTAATGGCAGAATGCCTTTCTGGAATTGGAATGAAAATCGTAATGTACGATGCCTATCCAGACAATGACTGGGCTGAAAAAAAAGGATTCACATATATTCCGCTTATTGAATTATTCCAAAAAAGCGATGTAATCAGCCTGCACTGTCCTTTAACAGACGACACAAAGCATCTTGTAAACGAAAAGTCGCTTTCCATGATGAAAAATGATGCGGTCATAATAAATACAGGACGCGGTGCTTTAATCGATACTCATGCGTTAGTAAAAGCCTTAAAGAAAAGAACTATTGGAGGAGCGGCACTTGACGTTTACGAAGAAGAAAGCCGATATTTCTTTGCAGACTGGTCCGCAGACGTTATAAAAGACGATATGCTTGCACGCCTCTTAACTTTCCCAAATGTAATTATAACTGGACATCAGGCATTTCTTACAAAGAATGCGCTTAAAGCAATCGCAGACACAACGCTTCAAAATATTCTGGACTTTACAGAAGGAAAAGAACTTAAAAATGAAGTTAAATAAAAAACAATAGGCTTTCATTATTCCTGACGCCTCCTTTTTTGGAGGCATTTTTTTTTGTTAATTTTTAGGAATTTCAGTCAAAAGGAATACTTCCTAAGCCCCTTAGGAATACTTACTTCAGCTCTTAGGAATACTTCCTAAGCCCCTTAGGAATACTTACTCCAGCTCTTAGGAATATTCGCTCCAGCTCTTAGGAATACTTACTCCAGCTCTTAGGAATATTGGCTCAAGGTCTTAGGAATATTGGTTTTAGTATAAATTAACTATTCTACATATTCTACAAAACACATTGTATAAGTCATTTTAAAGTGATATAATTATTGGAATATATTTTTTATAGAGGTAAAAAAATGCTTACTTATCTTGCCGGGCTGTGTTCCTCCACACTGTCGGTCATTTTCATTATTTTTATTATTGGCGCGCTAGGTTTTATGCTAGGCGGAATCAATGTAAAAGGAATTTCGCTGGGAACAGCAGGTGTTCTTATTGTTGCGCTTGCCTATGGTGTACTAATCCATTATTTTCCAGAATTTTCAATTGAAGCAAAAAAAATCACTTTATGGAACAATTCAATAAAATCAAGTTTCAGCTTAGTTTCAAATATCGGAACAGCTTTATTTGTTACAGCAGTTGGACTCATTGCAGGTCCAAAGTTTTTCCGCACTTTTAATAAGAAGTCAATTGCATACCTTTTGCTTGGCGTAATAATAATTGCAATCGGCGGCGTTACAGCTGCAATTTTTGTTAAACTCGACAACACACTTTCTCCTGAAATGGCAGCAGGACTTTTGACAGGAGGACTTACAAGCACACCGGGATTTTCAGCGGCAAAAGAAGTTCCTAATGTAAACCAAGACGCAATCAGCGCAGGCTACGGAATCGCATATCTTTACGGAGTTCTTGGAGTTGTTCTTTTTGTTCAGCTTGTTCCAAAAATCTTAAAAGTTGACATGGCAAAGGAAAGAGAATCATTTGTTGCGGCAAATTCTGTAGTAATTCCAGAGCCAAAGGCAAAGCTTATTCAATTGGAAGAATTCGGATTTTTCCCATTTTTTCTTGCAGTTGCATTTGGCTGCATAATCGGCGCAATTGAAATTCCAAAAGTCAACTTTTCTCTCGGAAATTCCGGTGGAACTCTCGTTGCAGGACTTATAATCGGCCATTTCGGAAGAATAGGAAAACTTGACTGCAGAATCAGCAAGCAAACATTGAATTTTATGCGTGAACTTGGACTTGTCCTGTTCCTTATAGGAGCTGGAGTCCCAGGCGGTGTAAACTTCGTTTCAAATGTAAAATTCTCATTCTTTATTTACGGCGCAGTTATGACAACCGTTCCAATGGTAGTGGGCTACATAATCGCACGCTATGTATTCAAGCTAAGCCTTTTCAACAACCTTGGTTCTATAACAGGCGGAATGACAAGCACACCGGCGCTGGGCTCATTGATTGCAACAGCAGGAACAGATGAAGTTTCTTCTGCCTATGCTGCGACATACCCGCTCGCGCTTGTTTCTGTTGTTTTGACAGCAAAAATAATCGTAATGATTTTATAAAGAACTAAAGTTTTTAAACAGTATAACTTCTCTGCTTAGCATAATTTTTTTTATACCCCAGCACACAGCTGGGGTATTTTTTTGTCTAAAAAAGTTTCTATTTAGTTTGCTTTAAATAAAAAAAAAGACCTTGAAACTATCAAGGTCTTTAGCATCTCCCACGGGAATTGAACCCATGTTGTCGGGATGAAAACCCGATGTCCTAACCACTAGACGAGGGAGACATACACAAGAGCTATTGCTCATTGCGATAATCAGAATATATCATATATTAGCATTTTATGTCAATAGCAAAATACCAAAAAACTCATTTTTTTTTACATATTCATATCAAATTTCTTTATAAGTTTTAGTTTCAAGGTGTTTAAATCATCATCTTCAAGACCAAGTTTCAATGCATTGTTTACATCTTCCATTGCCTTTGTGTAGTTTCCTAGATTAAAAAGCGCCAATGCTCTTCTGTAATAAACATGGCTCTGAAATGCATCAATTGCAAGCGAACGGTCAAAACATTCAATAGCTTCTTTTTCTTTTCCTTGAACAGAATAGACAATGCCTTCATAATAAATCGATCTAAAGCATTGTGGATCATGTTCAACACTTTTCTTAAAATCATTCAATGCTTCTTCGTAAAGATTTTGCGCAAAATAAGCCATTCCTCTATGCTTGTAAATTACACTCAAAACCATTGCAGGAGGAACCGGCTCAGAATTAATTATCTGTGTATAAATTTCAATTGCCTTCTTGAAATTTCCTGTATTATGCTCGTGCAATGCTGTAAGAACCAGATCATCTATGCTGCCTTTAGAAAACGGACTTTCAATGGAAGAAGATTCTGCCGCCTGATGATGAGACTGCCCAAGCATTTCTTCTGAAAATTCATCAGCTTTCTCATAAAAGGAATTCCGGCGTTCACCAAGCTCGTTCTGAAGTTTTTTCTGATAATCCCTGATTTCTTGGAAAATAATATCAGCCAAAGTAAGACTTGCGTTTATAGAAGCCAGTTTTCGTCGCAAAGGCTTGTCAAAAGGATTGAATTCAGACTTATAAATGAGCTCATGCTCAACTTCCGCCCAAGCATCCTGTAAAATTGTACGAACCTGTATTTCGCATACAAGATTTTTTCTAA
This sequence comes from Treponema sp. UBA753, assembly GCF_002297325.1. Lineage (NCBI taxonomy): Bacteria > Pseudomonadati > Spirochaetota > Spirochaetia > Treponematales > Treponemataceae > Treponema > Treponema sp. UBA753. Next base: position 8,079 of record NZ_DBKJ01000070.1, read on the forward strand.
GCTCAGGGGAAATTCCTAATTCCGGCAAGCAGTTTTCTGGTATTGAAACAAGAATGTGAACTGACTCATATCCAAATTCTTTAAATGACTGGTCTGCTCCTTTACGCTCAATTTCTTTTACATCAAAAAATTCCACAACCTGTTTTTCAACAAGAGCAAGATCTTCCACAAAGGCGCAAATTACACGGATGCCTATCATATCTGTAAGCGTAACAAGCTCATTGCTTTCCGAAGACTCCTTAGCTTTTTGCCTAAGTATTTTCTTATAATAACTAGGAAAAGATTTTATTCTGGCTTTATAAGTAGGATTTGAAGGCAAATTGATTTTCTGTTTTAAAAGATTTTCAATTTTACCCAAAATTTCATTGAATGCAGGTCTATAGCTTTCATAGCGTTGTTCAATTTCAAGTTTATTAGGAAGTGTAAAATTCTTTTCAGACATAAGCAAAATATAACAAGTTTACCATTTTTATATTCAATTTCATAAAAAAAGACCGTCCCGTAAGGACGGTCTTTGACAAAACACAAGTTTCAGAAATTACTGAACTGTAGCTGATGAATCCTGTGTTGAAGACTGTGCGTTGGAATCAGAATTTTCCTCAAGAGAAGATGTGAATTCTGCTTCTGTAGCCATCTTAGACTTTTCGAGATAGCGGTTAACCTGCTTGTTTCCAAAGCGAGCCATTTCACCATTCTGGCGGTCTCTTTCTTTCTTTGTAATGATGCCCCAAAGATCTTCGTCATCAATGTCGCGATCAGAAGTAAGGATTGCGAGGTCATAAATAACCTTTACATCTTTGAAGTAACCAATGAAGTTGTCTCCAATGTGAGAAGCATCACGAGCAACCTGGAATCCAGAGAATTTTACAAATGGAATTCCGCGTGGATAGATTGGGTAAACTCTGATTTCACGAGTGCGAACTTCTGAAATGTAATCTGGGTTGTTCCAAATAAGAGTTTTCCAGCCGTCAAAATAGAGATTTCCCATAAGATAGCGGCGTTCTACTCCATCATTGTCCTTAAGAAGAACATAAAGAGCATGTGGATAGTTCATACCCATTGTTGTAACAGCAATTGATTTCAATGTACCAACGTTTCTTACAACACCGTATCCATCTTCAAAAAGGTATTTTCCTTTCTGCTCATCTGTTGGCTGCTGGCGTTCACCGTTCTCATCAGCGTCAGAAAGAGGTTCGTAAGCTGGAATGTCAAATGCAGGAACAATTTTTGCATTTGCATTGTTTGCCCAAGTTGGGAAAATAACGCGAACGCCCATTACATTTTTTCCAGCGAAAGGAACATCTGCTGATTCTTTTACAGGAGCAGCAACTACCTGAGAAAGAGCAACAGAAACCGGGTTCTTGGCAGAAGAATTAAGTACAACTTCCCATTCAGGAAGAGCCAGTGAAGTCTTCATAAGTGTTTTCTGGTCACTTGTGAAAGTCGCACCGGCAGCAACAGAATAATCCATTACAGTTCTGCTGTTCTGTGTTGGATTTCCGTTCTCGTCTGCTACAGTGTCTGCATCGAGCTGTGAAAAATCAATAAGAACTGATTCTCTTGCAACAGCAACTGAACCTGCCAAAATCATTGCAGCAACGGTTAAAAATAAAGTCCTCTTCATTAGAAGCTCCTTTTAATACATATATGATGTAGCCTTGTTATAATAGTATCTATTAAGAAAACATTTTTGTCAACTTCTTTTATTTTTTTTTGGATAAAACACCGCAAAATAAAACAGGTAAACAAAAGCTAATTTTCCGCAAAAACAGGCTTTCCATCGATATATATATAAATTTTATTGATATTTGTGAAATTCTTCACAATATTTTTTCTTAGCAATGAAACATTTTTTCTCATATTAAATGTTTCTGAATTGACAAAGAGAGCCTGCTTTGAAAGTCCAATGTAAAGCTCTTTTCCATTTGAAAAACAAAATTCAGTTCTCGTTCCCGGAGAAAAAAGAAATTTAAAGCGGTTTGTCATTGGTCCAAGCAAAAGATCATCAACAAAAGCTCTTATTTCCTCATCTCCTCCCTTTTTTTCTGAATAACGCGTTTCTGTGCAGATCCGGCTTGAATCATAAGACTCAAAGTAAAAAATCTGCCTGCAATGGTACTTGTAAAAATAAAAAGCCGCGCCCGAAACAATCAGCGAGCCAAAGAAAACACCTGCAAAAACAAGCGCGAAAATATTTATTTTTGATTTTCTGTTCAATTTTAGTTTCCTGTAAATCCGCGGGTCCGCTCAAAATTTGTCACAAATTCTTGAAGCCCATTATATATTCCAAGCGACAATTTCTGCAAGTACTTGTCATCGTTCAAAAGCAAGCCTTCTTTTTTGTTTGTAAGGAAACCAAGCTCTATAAGGACACTCGGCATTTTTGAATTCCTAACTACAAACCATTCCTCTTCCTTTATTCCGCGGGAGTTGCTCAAATTTCCGACCTGAGCTGAAATTCCGTTCATTATAAACTTCGCCATTAAAATTGATTCAGTTGTGTATTCCTCTTCAGTCATGCTGTTCAAAATCGGAAGAATCGAAGCGTCCTCATTCACCGACTTTGAATTTAGAACTTGGCGGCGGTATCCTGGAGAAAGATACCAGACTTCATATCCGGTAACTTTTTCGCTAAGGCTGGAATTTACATGAACTGAAACATACAGGATTGCTTCGTTTTCTTTTAGCTTTACAGAATTTGCAATTTCTGTGCGCTGAGAAAGTGTAAGGAAAACATCCGTGCTGCGAGTCATAAGAATATTTTTTTCAGGATAAGCTTTTTTAAGATAATCACGGAGCTTAAGTCCAACTTTTAAATTTATGTCTTTTTCAACAACCTTGATTTTTTTTCCGTTTGAAACATGGCTTGAACTTGCTCCCGGATCTTTTCCGCCGTGCCCCGGATCAATGAGAATCGCGCCGATTTTATAAGGAGCTTCTGAATTCTGCAATTTAAAGAAATTTTCAGCTAGGTTAAAAAATGACTGGGAAGAAACAAGCTTTCCGTTTTCAAATGAAGGCGCATCTTCCTGCACAAGAGTTTTGTAATCCTGAAGAAAAAAAGAGTCGCCTGCCCTAAATGAAATTCTATGCCCGTTTTTTTCAAGAAGTCCGCAAGAAGTCAAAGGATCCCAATAAAAAGAAATTCCTGATTTTTGCACATTCTGAAGAAAATCAACTTTTGCGCCTTGAGAAAAAATTGAAAACGAAAAAAATACAAGCAGAAAAAAAACAAAACTTTTTACCTTCATTTTTCCTCCAGCTGAACAGAATCTGAATAATACAAAATTCCTTGAATGCCGGCGCGCAAAAGACAATTCCAGAATTTTTTGGAATCAAGCCGCGGATGTTCAGGTGAAATTTTATCAAAAAGAAAAAGAGTTTCCTTTACAGTTCTGAAATTCCAATCGCGCATTTCCATGATTTTTTTTATGCTTTCAGGAACACAATTTTGCACAGGTTGATTTTTTTCAATGAACGGAACCTGCTCAAGCTCGGCTAGAAATTTTTCATCTTTTGCATTGAAGTCAAATGCGCTGAACGGAAATCCTTTTTCCTGCGGAAGTTCAACACTGGAAAGAAAATTTTTAGTCTGCGGATTTTTCGGCTCCAAGCGAAGAACAATCTGAGCAATGGCGGATTCAGCGCTTTTTTTTGACAGTTCGCGTTCTTTTGAAGACGATATTACGTTTCCGCATTTTTCAACATTATTCCGCGGAAAATCAACAAAGCAGCCCTCTTTTACTCTGAAAAAAATATTTTTTACAAAAGGAGAAGCCCAGGCTTTTTCCTCGCCATAGATTTTTTTTATTTTCCCGGGAATTGAAATGAACGCTCTTTCATGGCTGAAATTTTTAGAAGGGATTTCTTTAGTGCTTGAAAAATCAGACGGAATTCCCAACGCAATTTTCATTGCTTCTTTTGTAAGCTCAAATCCTGATGAATAAGGAAAAGTCCAGCCCGACATATATCCGCCAGAAAGTCTTGCAGCAATTTCACCAATCATCGGACCTTGCTTTGTATATTTTACATCTCCCTTTGCAACTCCGTTTGTAAGCCCTAGCGCATTAACCGCATCTGTAAAAACTTTTACAATTTCCTGCTTTTGATTTTCTGAAATTTCAGAAGGCATTGAATGACCAAGTTCAACAAAATACGGCTCAAAAAAAATATGGCGGTCAGCAAATCCTGCGATAACAACTTTTCCATTTACAACAAGCGCATCAATTGAAAACTCAGGTCCTTCCATAAAATCTTCAACAATAGCTTTTTTTGTGCGAGAAAAACAAACCGCATCTTTTAAGGCTGGAAGAAATTCATCTCTGTTCCTAACAAGACGGCAGCCTCGTGCTCCCATATTGTCTACAGGCTTTACAACTTTTGGAAAATGAATTTCTGAAGTTTTGTTTTTCTGAAATAGCTCTATATAACTTTCATCGGCTTCAAAAAAATCAGGAGAAGGAATTTTATTTTTCTTAAAGCATTCACGCATAAGAATTTTATTGCTGGCATTCATTGCCGCTTCAAAACTGTGAGAAGTAAATCCACACTTTTGGCAAGCAAGAGAAACTGGAACTGAAAAATCTGTTCCTGCTGTAAAAACCGCGCAAAGTTTTTTTCCTAAAGACAAAGCAAAATCTACAATTGCATCTGTGTCTTTTAAATCTATTTTTTCAAAGCGATCTGCAAACGGAACACAAACTGCGTCAGGATTCGCATCTATAACAAGAGCCTTATAACCAAGTTCTTTTGCTGCTTCTATTGAAGGACGCTGCATTAATCCTGCGCCTAAAATCAAAATATAACGGTCATTCATTTACTTATTATTTTCGACATAAAAGCAAACCGATTTTAGGATTTAATTTTCTTACAATAAACTTCAAATGTATCGCCTAGTTTTAAAACTTTGCACAAGTCAGCTAAGACTTTCATTGGCAAAGACTTTGAACTCCATTTCATTTTTTTTGCAAGCGGGAAACGCTCCGGATGAATTCCTGTTGAAACAACTTTCACAACTTTGAACCCATACTTTCTCAAAATTTTTTTTGCGCATTTTGTTTCCCAAATCGTATAATGGTCGGCCGGACTTTTTTCATAGAAATCGTCACTAGAATATTTTCCGCTGACTCCAGAAGCAGACGGAGTGCTAAACGCAAAAATTCCGCCGTCTTTTACAATTTCAGAAACTTTTTTCAGCACGGAATCAAGATTTTTAAAATGTTCTATAACGTACCACATTGTAACAGCGTCAAATTTTTCAATTCCGAATTCTGAAACAAAATCTGCATCTGGAAAACTTACGCAGCTAGCCGGGAAATTTAAAGTCTGCTGAACATACTCAACTGCGCTTTGAGAAATATCTGCGCCAAAAACCTGCCATCCAGAATCGTTTGCAGCAGAAAGAAAAGGTCCCATCGCGCACCCAATGTCCAAGACAGAAGGAATATTTTTTGAGATTCTATTTGTAAGCCTGTAGAAAAAATCTATAATTGAAATCCGCCTCAAGCAAACAGATTTTATTGAATTGAAATCATCAAGATAAGTTTTTCCGTATTGCTTTTTATAATCTTCAAAAAAATACGCATGATTATATTCAGTTTGAAATTCCGACAAAGTCCAAGACATATAAATCATTCCGCAGTTTGAGCATTTTCTGTAAGTTCTATTTTTGTTTCTCGCAATAACTTTGTTTCTAAAGCCTTCGCCAGTTTTGCAAACAGGACACTCAAAATGGCTTCCAAGCGAAAGTTTTTTTGTAAAGGAAGCAAGATTTTCCGAAGACTCAACTTTATTTTTTATTAAAAGATTTTCAGGTTGAATCAAAAGACTTTTGAAATTTTTCTGATTTATTTTTTTAGGAGCAAGACATTTAAATCCATTTGCAACTGAAAGACGAATATGCAAAGGTGTCGTTCCCAAAAGAATTACAGCGCATCCTGCCCCAGCGGCTTCAAAAGCAGTAAACCCAAAATGAGTAACAACAAGATCATATTTAAATAGTTCTTCTTTTAAATTTTCAATTGGAGAAGAAATGCTTATGTATTTTTTTAAATCGTCTGGAATATTTTTTTCTGCCTCAAAAATTTTTTCTTTTGAAGATGCAACAGCCAAAACATGAACATTATTTTTTGCAAGCGCAACAGCGGATTTTAAAAGAAGATTTGCCGGATCTTCTCCGCCAATGCAAATCAGCGCATTATTTATTTTTACAGGAAAAGAACTGCGTTTTTTTTCAGGCAAAGGAATAAAAGCTGGATTGTAGTAATTTACATTTCGATTTGATTTTAAAGAAGGAATTATATCAAAAAGATACTCAGCATAGTCATTGTCGCAGTTTCCTTCATCAAGACTTGCAACTGGAATTTTTG
>NZ_DBKJ01000050.1:0-20575 GCF_002297325.1 Treponema sp. UBA753
GAACATCGAGCAAAAAAAGAAAGGCAATTCCAGCCGCAGTTCCAGTTGCCGCCGGAATAAACGCAAGTTTTCCCATCGAGGATGAACTGTCTATTGAAGGAATTATAAGCGACCACACAGAAGCCGCAACCATTACTCCAGATGCAAATCCCAAAAGAAATTTCTGGACATTTTTATTTAAACTTTTCCCAAGAAAATAAACGCAGGCTGAGCCCAATGTGGTTCCAAGAAAAGGAATCAGAATTCCATAAAAAGTATTCATGCTCTGATTATAGATTTAAAGAAGCGCAGTTTCAATGTTCGGATTTCGGCTGGAATTTGACGGCATGACACCAATATGTTATATTAAATGAAAGGAAATGCCCGAATTTTGGGTTATCTCCACTAAATGCGATAATAGCCGCCGCAGTGGGTCAAACTTGGCGGCTATTTTTTACTCTACTTATTTTTTAGGTAAGCGAGAGCGGCAATAACTGTGCCTGCGACAGTAGCAATGCAACTAATAATTGCAGCAACTGCTAAAACAAGGTCTAAAGTCATGCCAGCCTCCCATAATCAAATTTCAGCATAAGCTGATTGAGTTTTGGGAGACAACCGCCTGTTCGTTGTAACATATTTTATTTTTACTGTATATATGTAGAGAATAAATATAAAATCTTTATTGCCTTTTTTAAATTCGTGAATATTCTTAAAACTTACTTTGTGTTGTCTTTTTGTAAAATAACAATAAATTACCGTGCATAACAGGAATTTACTTTGTAACTTATGCGGAAAATTCAGTATTATAAAAGCATGGGATGCTTGAAAAAGAAAATCTTTGTTTTGTTTTTTTCTATTGCCGCATTTGCATTTGCGGATGAAAATACTATTGAGCTTTCTCTTGAAGACGCAGTAAAAAGCGCGCTAAAAAATAATGTTTCTATAAAGCAAAGTGAAATCAATCTTGATGAAAAAAAACGCGAGTCCACTTATTCATGGAATTCTATAAGTCCGTCGATTTCTGGAACTGGACGCTATTCAAAAAATATTCCAAGTTCTTCTGATGACAAAGCCAGTCTTTCCGCAGGAATTTCTTTAAATGCAACTTTGTCGCCTTCTGTTTATACTTCTGCAAAAAACGCCGAGTTGAGCTACAGCCAGCAGCAGCTTTCGTATCAAAATGATTTGCGCTCTGTGGAACTTGATGTAAGAAAAAATTATTATTCTCTTCTTTATAAAATTGAAGAAATTTCGCTGAAAGAAAAAAGCCTTGAAACTTCAAAAAATCAATATGAATCAAATTTAGCAAAATACAAGCGCGGAACTTTATCAAGGCTTGATGTTTTGAGTGCGCAGGTTTCGTATCAGAATGATCAGCTTGAACTGAAATCTCTTAATGCGGAAATGGAAAATTCAATCGCTTCGTTTAAGCAGCTTGTGGGACTTCCGCAGAATGCCAAAATTTCACTTTCTGGCTCATTTGAAAATATTCTTAATCTAAAAAATATTTCAATTGAAGGAATGGATCTTAATTCATTCAGTATTGAATCTTTGCAAAAACAGATTGACAGCGCAAAAAATTCATTGCTTGCTTCTCGGTTCACAGCTTACGGTCCAAGCCTTTCAGCTTCTTATTCTTACAATTATTCTTCTATTGACGGCGGCTCAAATTGGGACGACAACGGAACTTTGAGTTTGCAGGCTTCGATTCCGCTGGACGGATTTCTTCCGTGGTCAAGCGGTTCTCTCAATGTTCAGTCAAAAAAAGATTCAGTAAAAAGTCTTGAGCTGGAGCTTGAAGATGCTAAAGTTTCGCTTGAAGTAAATATTTCAACTTTGATGAACAAAATAAATCAGTGCTTGGAAAATATTTCTCTTAGAAAAAGCAGCATTGAGCTTGCCCAGACAACTTACGAAATGACTTTGGAATCCTATAGCCACGGAACAAAAGATTTGCTTTCGCTTCAAACTGCTTCGGACAATCTTCTTTCCGCAAAAGTGAATTTAATTTCTGAGGCTTACAATTTGATATGTGCCGTTCTTGACTTGGAGAATGCGGCTGGAATTCCGTTTGGAACTTTGGAGAATTAATTATGAAAGTAAAAGCATCATTTATTGTTGTTTCTTTTGTGTGCGTGTGCATTTTGGCAGGAACTTTTTTTGCGATAAAATTTGCGCCAAAGAAAAATCCGTTTCCTCCAAAAGGCGGACTTCCACAGGAACAGGAAGCAGCGAGCATAAGAACTATGGTTGCTGCGCAAAAAACATTGCATGCTTATGTTGACACAAATGGAGAAATTGAGTGCGAAAGTTCTGTTGACTGCTATCCTGACATCGGCGGAAAAATTGCGAGAGTTTATGTTGCTCTTGGCGACACTGTAAAAAAAGGAGATGTTCTTGCGGAAGTTGATCCAAGCGAGCCGGGCGCATATTATGTGAACAGTTCCGTTTATGCTCCAATCAGCGGAATGATAACTTCTACGCCAAAAGAAATCGGAACTACAGTCGCGTCTTCCACAGCGATTACAACAATCGGCGATGTTTCCAATTTGCAGATCCGCGCAAAAGTTCCAGAGCGTTACGTTTCGTTTTTAAAGCGCGGACTAAAGGCAACGATAATTCTCGAAGCCTATCCTAATGAAACATTTTCTGCAACGGTAAAAAAAGTTTCGCCAGTGCTTGATTCTCAAAGCCGCACAAAAGAAATTCTTTTGTCGTTCAATAAAACTGATTCAAGAATAAACGCCGGAATGTTTGCAAAACTTACGCTTTTTACAGCTGACTATGCAGGAAATGTTGTGGTTCCGCTAAATTCAGTTGTTGAAAAAAACGGAAAAGACTGCGTGTTCATTTTTAACGAAGATGACAGCACAGTAAGTTTGCGCGAAGTGGAACTTGGAAATTCTGTGGACAATATGATTCAAGTTGTTTCTGGAATTTACGAAGGCGAAAAAGTTGTAGTTGAAGGTATGACTTCTGTTTCTGACGGAAGCAAAGTCCGCAATATATCAAGCGGTTTAAATGCGGAGTAAAAAATGGTCAGCGAAAAAACTCTTGAGCATCCAGTTCTTACACTGATGGTTTTCACGTTGCTTGGGCTTATGGGAATTTTCAGTCTGGGCAATACTTCGGTTTCTCTTATGCCGGATATTGATATGCCGTACCTGATGGTTTCTGCGACTTATGAAAATGCCGGTCCTGAATCCGTTGAAAAATCTGTTACGACTTTGATTGAAGATGCGCTTGTGAGCCTTAGCAATTTAAAGGAAATAACTTCGACATCTTCGGAAGGAAGAAGCAGTGTTTTTCTTGAATTCAATTACGGAACAAATCTTGATATTGCGACTAACGATGTGCGCGATAAACTCGACCGCATTACAAGAAGACTGCCAGACGATGTAACGCCTACAATTTTTAAAATGGATTCTGACAGCCAGCCAATTATGAGAATTGCAGTGCGCGGAAACCGTTCAGTTGATGAGCTTAAAAAAATTGCGGAAGATCAGGTTGTTGATATTCTTGAGCAGGCGCAAGGTGTTGGACAGGCGGAGTCGATGGGAGGAAGAACCCAGATTGTCCGTGTGGAGCTTGAGCAGAATAGGCTTCAGGCTTACAATCTTACTCTTTCTGAAGTTTCGTCTTCGCTTTCAAAGCAGAATCTTGAAATTGGCGGCGGAACAATCACAGAAGGCTCAATGGATTATTCCATCCGCACAACAGGCGAATACACAAGCATTGACCAGATAAACAATACTGTTATTACAACAAAGAACGGTTACGATGTAAAACTTAGCGATATTGGCCGCGCGTTCATGGGATACAAGGATGCAAGCAATGTTGTTTACATTAATGGACTTCCCGGTGTTTACGTTTCAATTACAAAGCAGTCTGGAGAAAATAGCGTTGCGGTTGCAAATGCTGTCTATGAAAAAATCAGCGAGCTTGAAAAAACTCTTCCTGCTGATATTTCGCTTGAAATAATCCGCGATGATACAGAAAGCATCCGCGATACATTGAATACGCTTTTTGATTCGGCGTGGCAGGGACTTTTGCTTGCGGTTGTAATTCTTTTTGTTTTCTTGTGCGCTATAAAAACCACGATTATCATTGCGATTTCTGTTCCGCTTTCAATTATAATAACAGTTCTGTGCATGAACTTTGCCGGAATTACATTGAACATGATGACGCTCACTGGCTTGATTCTTGGTGTTGGAATGGTTGTTGATGCTTCTGTTGTTATGATTGATAACATTTATTCTTACAGAATGAGAGGCGCAAAGCCAAATGTTGCCGCTGTTCTTGGAAGCTCGGAAATGATTCTTTCTGTTGTGTCAGGAAACCTTACAACAATCTGCGTATTTGTTCCGTTTCTTTTCTTTATGAAGGATTTGGGGTTTATGGGGCAGATGTTCAAGGGAATTATTTTTACAATTGTAATTGCTCTTGTAAGCAGTTTGTTTGTTGCGATTTTTCTTGTTCCGGTTTTGGCAGGACATTTTCTTCCAATTACAAACAGAAATGAAAAGCCTGTTAAGTCCCGCTTCTTTAAAGTTTTGTACGGAATATTCACAAAGTCGCAGGACATTGTTTCCCTTGGATATGAAAAGCTTCTAAAAAAAGCCTTGGACAGTCGCGGCGTTACTGTAGTTGTCTGCGTTACGGCTCTTGCTTTTTCTTTTATGCTGATTCCGACTTTGAGAATTCAGCTTATGACTGGCGGACACGACGACAGCGTTTCTGTAAAACTTGGACTTCCTGTTGGAACTTCGCTTGAAGAAACTACGGATGTTGTTTTAAAATTTGAGGAAATTGTAAAGAGTGAAATCAAAGGCTACAAAAATATAATTACAAGCATCGGCTCAAGCTGGAGAAGTTCAGGCTCGTACAATGGAACGATTCAAATTTCCCTGCCGAATTCGGATGAGCAGATTGACAATGACGAAACAATAAAGCAAAAACTCAGAAAGCATTTTACTGAATTTGCAGGAGTTGACTTTAGTTTTGGGCAGAGCCGACGCCAGCAGATGACAGGAGATGACATAGACGTTGTTCTTAGAAGCTCTAGTTTGGACAGCGCGCTTAATGTTGCAAAAAAAATTCAAGAAGTCATGGCAGCCATTCCAGACATAGGAGAATCTTCCGTTGATACAGACGAAGGGCTTCCGCAGGTTCAAGTTGAAATTGACCGGCAGCGCGCATATAGTTTTGGCGTGAATGTTGCCACTGTTGCAAATGAAATTCAGGCTAGCATAGAAGGAGTTTCTACAACGACTTATCGTGAAGATGGAGACGATTATACAGTTTATGTAATGCTCCGTCCGGAAGACAGACAGAAAGTTGTTGACCTTGAGCAGATTTATGTGAACGGCACAAACGGACGTGTGTGCGTTGCCAATTTTGCAAGAGCAGTAAAAGGCTATGGTCCTGTTACAATTAGCCGTGAAAACAGACGCCGCATTGTCCATGTTACTGCTGATATTGTTTCGGATGAAAATGCAAATGTTGTTGAAGAAAAAATCAAGGAAGGAATAAAAAATTCGTTTATTGTTCCTGACAACGTTTCTGTAAGCTACGAAGGTTCTTGGAAAGATGTAAAAGAGCAGACGGCAATTTTTGCAAAAATTATGATTATGGCAATTCTTCTTGTATTTGGTGTAATGGCGGCGACTTACGAAAGCTTTAAAGCTCCGTTTATAAATCTTATGACAATTCCGTTTCTTGCGATTGGTGTTATTCTTATTTATAAAATTACCGGGCAGTCGTTCAGCTTGCTTTCCGCAGTAGGACTTGTAATGCTCGTTGGAATTGTTGTAAACAACGGAATTATTTTGGTTGACTACACGAATCTTCTTGTGGAACGCGGAATGCCGTTAAAGGATGCTTGCTATAAAGCCGGATGCTCAAGGCTTAGGCCTGTCTTGATGACAACGCTTACAACAATTCTTGGAATGATTCCGATGTGTTTTGCTTCAAGCGGAAGCGCGGGAATGGTTCAGCCTATAAGCGTTGCAGTTGTAGGCGGACTTACAAGCTCCACATTTATAACGCTTTTCTTTATTCCTGTGCTTTACACTTTTGTAATGAAAAAAAAGAAAATGCAGCAGCCTGTTGTTCAACTTGCTTTGCCGGAGGAAAAATAAATGCAGCGTGTGGAAATAATTTCAAATAAATCTGTTGAAGACGATATTACTCAAGCTTTGGAAGAATACGTTCCTGATATTTTGTACACGAAGTTTCCGCTTGTTTATGGCCGCGGAGGAAATGACCGCAAGCTTGGAAATACAACTTGGCCTGAAAAAAATTTTGTGCTTGTAAGCTATGTTGAGGATGAAGATTTTCCAAAAGTGCAGGCTGTAATAAAGGCAATAAAGAAAAAATTTTCTGGTGAAGGAATAAAGCTTTTTGCAATAAAAGCAGAAGAGCCGCTTTAAATGAACGGTTTTCAATCTTGACGGTAAGGCGTAATTTTGGCATACTAGCTTACATTGTAATTTAAAGCGACTATATGCCGCAGATTGCTTTTGTAGTCTGCGGATTTTTTTTTGAATAGGAAGGCGTGCTATGAAATCAACAAAGTATATTTTTGTTACAGGTGGTGTTGTTTCTGGACTTGGAAAAGGAATTACAGCTGCATCTTTAGGACGTCTGCTCAAGTCGCGCGGACTTAAGGTTGCTTCACAAAAACTTGATCCGTACATCAATGTTGATCCTGGAACAATGAGTCCTTACCAGCACGGTGAAGTTTATGTTACAGATGACGGCGCGGAAACAGATCTTGATCTTGGACATTACGAGCGTTTCATTGATGAAGACTTGAATAAATTTTCAAACCTTACTTCTGGAAAAGTTTACTGGAACGTTCTCAACAAGGAACGCCGCGGAGAATATCTTGGCGAAACAGTTCAGGTTATTCCGCACATTACAAACGAAATAAAATCATTTATTTACAATGTTGGAAAAACTTCCGGCGCAGACATCGTTATTACAGAAGTCGGAGGAACAACAGGCGACATAGAAAGCCAGCCGTTCCTTGAAGCAATCCGCCAAGTTGGTCTTGAAGTTGGCAGTGAAAATTCGCTTTATATACATGTTACGCTTCTTCCGTTTCTTCATGGTTCTGATGAACATAAGACAAAGCCTACTCAGCATTCTGTAAAAGAACTCCAGGGGCTTGGAATTAAGCCGGACATTCTTGTTTTGCGCTGCGATGAAAAACTTGAAGAAAGCATTTTCCGCAAAGTCGCCATGTTCTGCAATGTAAAGCCAGACTGTGTTATTGAAAATCTTACGCTGCCAGTTTTGTATCAGGCTCCGATTATGCTTGAAAAACTTCACTTTTCAGACATTGTTTGCCGCGAGCTGAATCTTTCTGTTCCTCCTTGCGATTTAACTGAATGGAACAATATGCTTGAAAAAATTCAAAACCGCACAAAGAAAGTTACAATCGGTCTTGTCGGAAAATATGTTCAGCTCCATGATGCTTATCTTTCTGTTGCGGAAGCTTTGCAGCACGCAGGTTATGAACTTGGCTCTTATGTGAACATAAAATGGATTGACAGCGAGTCTATTTCAAAAGAAAACGTGGACGATATTCTTGGTGGATGCAACGGCGTGATTGTTCCTGGCGGATTCGGTTCGCGCGGAATTGAAGGAATGATTGCTTCCGCTGATTATTGCCGTGAGCATAATTTGCCTTATCTTGGAATTTGCCTTGGAATGCAGATTGCGGTTATTGCGTTTGCCCGTTCTGTCTGCGGATTTAAAGATGCCAATTCAGGTGAATTTGATGAAAACAGTGCGCACAAAGTAATTGACTTTTTGCCAGACCAAAGTGAATCCGTGAACAAAGGCGGAACTCTGCGTTTGGGTGCTTATCCATGCAAAATCAAAAAAGGCACTCAAATGTACAAGTGCTACAAGACAGAAGAAATTTCTGAGCGCCATCGCCACCGCTATGAGTTCAACAATGATTTTAGAAACGCTCTTGAAGATGCCGGCCTTACTTTAAGCGGAACTTCGCCAGACGGAAATATTATAGAAACTGTTGAATATGACAAGAACAATTTCTATGTTGGCGTTCAGTTTCATCCAGAATTCAAGAGCCGCCCGAATAAGGCGCACCCATTGTTCCTTGGACTTGTAGCCGCCGCCCTTGGCGAACAATAAAATTATAGGATTTGTCTTTTTGTCATTGCCGGGCTTGATCCGGCAATATTATTTAGGGTTTATCAAAACCCTAAAAACGGCTAAGTCAAGGTCTTGAGTGTAAGCGTACCTTGATTAGATGTATTCCCATAGGAGATTCCCGCATCAAGTGCGAGAATGACAGATAAGTTTTACTACCCTGTGTACTTCAGTTACCCGGCTTTTTTTTTTCAGGATATTTTACGAATCGTAGCGTTCTATTATTTCTTCAGCGACTTCACGCTTGCTTTGGCGGTTGTCCATTGAAAGTTTTTCTATGTGCCTATGGGCATCGCTTTCTGTCATATTCAGATTTTCGATTAAAAGCCATTTTGCTTTGTTTACAGTTCTTATGTCCTGCATTTTTTCTTGGAGCGTCTTGTTTTTTGCTTCCATTTTTTGCAGCCTGAACGACATAGCGGAAAGCATTTTTATTGCTGTAAAAAACATTTCAGGTGAATTAGGCTTGGGCAAAGTTACAATTCCCTGCTCTTCAACTTTGTACGAAGTTTCCTCATAAAGTTCGCTTTTTACAAGAAGCAAAATTCCAATGTTTAAATCAGCAAAACTTTCAGCAAACATAATTCCATGTTCGTCTGGAAGCGGCGAGTCCACAATCAGAATGTCAACAGGAAGCTCAAGTAAAAGCCTGCGCGCCTCTCCTCCAGAGGACGCATGGAAAACCGGGAAAAAATCACTTTTGGGTAGTATGCAAGAAATATTGTCGTGAAAACTTTGTGTTTCAGAGACAATTAGAACTTTTCTTCTGCCTTTTAAAGGAATCATTTTGCGTCCTTTTAAACTTTGAAGAATGAAGTGAAATCTGCGCTAAGATGCTTTTTTACAAACTCGCTGTTTTTAGCAAGTTCTACGGCTTCTCTTAGGCTTTCAGGCAGACGCTCAAGTTTTGAAGTTATTTCGGGACTTGCAGTTGAAAGGTTCATTTCAATTGGCTCGCAAAGCTTCATGTCTTTTTCAATTCCGTCAAGTCCGGCGTAAATTAAAAGCGAATATGCGATGTACGGATTTGCCATTGGGTCTGGGGAGCGGACTTCAAAACGCTTGTGGGAATTTATTGCGGACGGAACTCTAATAAGCTGAGTTCTGTTTTCGTGCGCCCAGCTTACATATTTTGGAGCTTTTCTTGAGCCGAGCCTCTCATAAGAATTTTCTGTTGGATTTAAGAAAGCTGTGATTTCCTTTATGTGCGCCATGATTCCCGCCATAAATGCGTTCTGAACTTCCTTGCCGGAATTTTCCTGCACAGAAATATTTATGTGGAATCCGTTGCCGCTTTCTTCTAGAAGAGGTTTTGGTGAAAAATCCGCATAAAGTCCGTTGCGCACAGCCACAGCTTTTACGACTGTTATAAAATTCATTGTGTTGTCTGCGGCGGCAAGAGCTTGTCCATAGCGGAAGTCAATTTCGTTTTGCCCTGGTCCTTCCTCGTGGTGAGAATTTTCCGGATGAAGATCCATTTGCTCCAAGGTCAGGCAGATTTCGCGGCGGATGTTTTCGCCCTTGTCTTCTGGAGCAACGTCCATGTAGCCTGCATTGTCAAAAGGAATTTTTGTTGGCTTGCCTTTTTCATCAGTCTGGAAAAGATAAAACTCGCATTCAGAGCCGAAGTTCACTTTTAGATTTTTTTCTTCTGCCTCTTTAACGGCCTTTTTTAAAATGTTGCGGCAGTCTTTTTCAAATGGAGTTCCATCGCTTTTTTTTATCTCGCAGAACATACGCACAACTTTTCCGGAAATTGACCGCCACGGAAGAACTGTGAGTGTTGAAGGAATTGGAAAAAGAAAAAGGTCGGAATGCGCTTCGTCTGTGAAGCCGTCAATCGAAGAACCATCAAATGCGATTCCTTCTTTGAATGCACGTTCAAGCTCGTCTGGAATAATTGCGGCGTTTTTTTGGTTTCCGAAAATATCACAGAATGCAAGGCGGATAAATTTGACATCTTCCATCTGAACAAATTCAATAACTTCTTCTTTTGTATAGGACATTTTTCCTCCAATTTTTATGCGACGATTTTTTTAGATTAATGGATTGCGGTTTTGCTGTCAATTATTTTTGGAAACTGGTATATTTTATAATAATTGAAGTAATAAATACATAGAAGAATATTGCCATGATTGCCACACGGATTAAGGGATTCTAACGAATCCCAATTTTAGCAAAATAAAATCAAAGGAAAAATTATGCTTGTTGATGGAGAAAAAACAAAAACACAAATCAAACTTTTTGGTGAACAGAAAGTCCGCACCGTCTGGGACAGCGAAAAGGAAGAATGGTATTTCAGCGTTGTTGATGTAGTTCAAATTCTTACAGACAGTAAAGACCCAAAACAATATATAAAGAAAATGCGTTTTCAGGATGAGCAGTTGAACCTTAACTGGGGTACAATTTGTACCCCAGTTAGGATGAAAGGAAAAGATGGAAAATCAAGAGAAATTCAGGCTGCTACATCTGAAGGCATTTTCCGCCTAATTCAGTCAATTCCTTCTCCCAAAGCAGAGCCGTTCAAATTGTGGATGGCGCAGGTCGCAAAGGAGCGGCTTGATGAAATACAAGACCCGGAGCAGGGAATTCAGCGGGCATTGCAGGAATACCGTGCATTGGGATATTCAGAAAACTGGATAAGTGTCGTTCGCTTTGCGAACTTACCGAGTTTTGCTACCGCAAAACTCGCGATATAGGGTTGTTAATGTGAAATTAATTTATATTACCGATGAATGGAAAAAGCACGGTCTAAAAGAAGGCGTCCAGTTTGCGACTCTTACGGATATAATTTATAAGACTTGGGCAGGAAAGACTGCAAAGGAATACAAGGAATTTAAAGGTCTAAAAAAAGAGAATCTTCGGGACAATATGACAAACAAGGAGCTTGTCCTAAATATGCTTGCCGAGCTTTCCACAAAAGAAATTTCAGAGTAAAAAAATCCGAAGAATTTTGGCGAGCATATACAAAATGCGGTGGACGGCGCAACAATTGCCAAAAACGCCAGAGTTGAACTTGAGCAAAAAACAGGCAAAAAAGTTGTAACTCCGCTGAACGCAAAAGACGGAATCGAACTTATCCAAGATACAAAGCTGTCAGTTTTGGAAGAGGATGAGGAAAGTAGATAATTAATTGGAGAGAAAAATAATATTGTTTATAAGGGTATATTTACTAAATTTGCTAAACGAATTAAAGTTTTCTATCAATAAGGATAGGAAAATTGAAAGTAAAAATTGATGTTGAAGCAAAAAAAGATGATTCTTCAAAAATTGACTGTTATAAAATTTCATTTCAGTTGGCTGGTGATATAGAAGTTTCAAAAAAACTTTATGAACCAGATATGAAAGAACTTTTGGATGATATTGTAGATGTTCTTGGATATAAGCCAATCATGGAAAAATTCAACTGCACTATAAAAGAAGCTCAAGAGATAAGAAAAAAGATTGATAGAGACTCTGACTGCAAAGACTGCGAGTTAAAATTAAAAGAATGCTACAGATGCTGTAATGTTTGTGAAAGTCCGCTTGAAAGAGATTTGCTAAAAGCTCTTGTAAAAAACAATATTGAAGTTGAACTTCAGCTTAGAATAAATAAAGACAATACAGTTTCTCATTTTCCAGAGCCTGTAGATCCAGAAAATATTTTGACAATTCCTGATTTTTATTTGGAATCAGATAACAAAAAAATCTGCATTTATACTGACGGGCATACTTATCATGAAAGAACTGAATATCAGGCTGTGCGAGACAGAAGCATTGACCGCGAACTTCAAAATTTAGGATATGTAGTTTTAAGATTTACAACTTCAGAAATTAGAAACGGCTTGTCAAAAGTAATAAAAGTTATAAAAAAATCAATTGGAATTACTGAAGAAAATAATTTTGATGTGTCGCTGAATAATATAAAAATAACAGAAGGAACTTGCATTAGATGCGGAGCAAAAATTTCATACGATTTAAAAAAACCGTTGTGTGATGACTGCTATCAGGTTTGGATGCAGTTTGGGAATATGGATTATACAGAACGATATTGCTGCAAATGCGGAAAAGAGTGTTATTCCACATCGTATGGAAGTCCGCTTTGCAAAAACTGCATTTAATTTCCTTGAAATTTCTTTTCAAAAACTCATTGACATTTTTTTGTGAATTAATTAGAGTAGTCCGTGTAAACATCAAAGGCGATGTGGCTGAGTGCTAAGTTTTCTTGGCGTTCAATCACATCGCCTTCTTTGTTTTATATTTATAATGGGGGTTAGCAAATGTCTACAAATGTACCAGAATTGTTTGGAAGCATGGTGTTCAATCAGAAAGTAATGAAAGAACGTCTGCCAAAGGAAACATTCAAGGCTTTGAAAAAAACTTTGGATGATGGCGAACCGCTTAAAATCGATGTAGCGAACCAGGTTGCTCACGCAATGAAAGAATGGGCAATTGAAAAGGGCGCAACACATTTTACACACTGGTTTCAGCCGCTCACAGGAATTACTGCGGAAAAGCATGACAGCTTTATCACTCCCCAGGATGACGGAACTGTTATCATGTCTTTCAGCGGAAAGGAGCTTGTAAAGGGGGAGCCGGATGCTTCTTCTTTCCCAAGCGGAGGTCGCCGTGCAACTTTTGAAGCCCGCGGTTACACTGTATGGGATCCAACTGCATATCCGTTTGTAAAGGAGCACACTCTTTGTATTCCTACAGCTTTCTGTTCTTACACAGGCGAAGCGTTGGACAAAAAGACTCCGCTCTTGCGTTCAATGGAAGCGCTTAACAAACAGGCTCTTAGAATTCTTAAGCTCTTCGGAAATGAAGACGCTACTCATGTTGCCACAACAGTAGGACCAGAGCAGGAATATTTTATTGTTGACCAAAAACTTTATAGCCAGCGCAAAGACCTCCGCATGACAGGACGCACTTTGTTTGGCGCAAAACCTTCAAAAGGCCAGGAAATGGACGACCAGTATTTTGCCGCCCTTAATCCTCGCATTGTTGAATACATGGAAGATTTGAATGATACTCTCTGGAAGTATGGAATTCTTTCAAAGACAGAACATAACGAAGTTGCTCCGGCTCAGCATGAAATGGCTCCAATCTTCACAACAACAAACCTTGCTGCCGACCAGAACCAGCTTACAATGGAAGTTATGAAGAAAGTTGCGCGCCGCCACGGTCTTGTTTGCCTTCTTCACGAAAAGCCTTTTGCAGGTCTTAACGGAAGCGGAAAGCACAACAACTGGTCTATGTCTACAAACCTTGGTGAAAACCTTCTTGAGCCAGGAAAAACTCCAGAGAAAAACGCGCAGTTCCTTTTGTTCCTTACAGCCGTAATTAAAGCTGTAGATGAAAATCAGGACTTGCTTAGAATTTCTGTTGCTTCTGCCGGAAACGATCACCGTCTTGGAGCAAATGAAGCGCCGCCAGCAATTATTTCAATGTATCTTGGCGATGAGCTTTATGCTGTTCTTGAATCTATAAAAGACGGAAAGCCTCTTGGCGAGCATGGAGCACAGAAGATGACAATTGGAGTTGACGTTCTTCCGCCAATTCCAAAAGATTCAACTGACCGCAACAGAACTTCTCCATTTGCTTTCACTGGAAACAAATTTGAATTCCGTTCATGCGGTTCTTCACTTTCAATTTCTGGTCCGAACACAACATTGGATTCAATCGTTGCATATACTCTCAAGGAATTTGCAGATGAGCTTGAAAAGGCAACTGACTTTGACACTGCTCTTGCTGAGCTTATCAAGCGTGAAGTTACAAAGCACTGGAGAGTTATCTTCAACGGAAACGGCTACGATTCAAGCTGGGTTGATGAAGCTGAAAAACGCGGACTTTTGAATCTTCGCACTCTTCCTGATGCAATGGCTCACTACCTTGATTCCAAGAACGTCAAGCTCTTTACAGAAATGGGTGTTTATACAGATGTTGAAATGAACAGCCACTATGAAATCAAGCTTGAAAAATATGCACAGATTCTGAACATTGAAGTCCAGACAATGCTTGAGATGATTAGCAAAGATATTCTTCCTGCTGCATTCAAGTACATGGACGCAGTAAGCAAGACTGCCATTGACCTCAAATCTGTTGTTCCGGGTGCAAAGGCAAGTGCGCAGGCAGAACTTCTTTCTAAGCTGGACACTCTTGTAAACAGCTTGGCAGAAAAAGCTGCAAAACTTGACAAGCTCCACGAAGCTGCCCAGAATGCCGGCGACTGCATGAAAATTGCCCGCGCTTATGTTGACACAGTTATTCCTGCAATGACAGAAGCCCGCGCTGTAGCTGACGAAATTGAGCCTTTGCTTGGAGAAGACTACAAGCCATTCCCAAGCTACGAGGATTTGCTCTTTAGAGTGTAAGTTTATTGAATAGCATTTTGACTCCTTAAAAATACACTTTTCCCCGGTATGGTTTTTCTGTGCCGGGGATTCTTGTTTTAAATTTCCACGCTTTTGTGCTATAATTTTACGCATGAAATTCAAAAAGCCGCTGGTTTCTGTTTGTATTCCGGTTTATGGAACGGAAAATGTTTTAAGAAAATGTCTTGATTCTGTGGCTATGCAGGATTTTGCGGAAAAGGAAATTGTTGTTGTAAGCGATGCTTCGTGCGCAGTCAATGAAAAAGGCGAGGATGCAAAAAAAATCGTAAAAAAATTTGCCAAGGAAACAAAAGTTCCAGTTGTGTTTAAGGAGCATTTGAACAATCTTGGAATTCTTGAAACCCGGCGCGACTTGCTTTCGTTTTCCAGCGGAGATTTTATTTTTTACTTGGACAGCGATGACTACTTGGAAGGAAACAACGCAATTTCATTTTTATACAATGAAGCGCAGCGAACAAATGCTGACATAGTAAATTCCACAGCTATTGCAGTTACAGAAAATCCTGAAAAAAATTCAGCGCAGCAAGAACATCTTCAGAAAAAAATAGGCAAGATAACTTTGGGCGAGATTTTGGAAAATCAGATTGCGGAAGACTGCTTTGTAAACTGCAAGCACTGCGGATTTTTATGGGGCAAGCTTATAAAAAGGTCTTTGATGGAAAAAGCGTTTTCTTTTATTCCGTTTACAGAATGCACCATGGCGGAAGATCTTTGCCTTTACTTTTTTGTTTCGATTTTTGCAAAAAAATATTTTGGAGTTCAGGAACGTTTTTATAGATATTCTGTAGATTCAGGAATTTCAAGCGCGCAAACAATTACGGACATTGGACGGTGGCAACGTGTGTGTTCTGCGGCATCGGCTTTTGTTCCAATTGTGCAGTTTATACAGTCGCCAGAAGGAAATTGTCTTAGCACTTCTTTAGTTGAAAGCATGAAGGCTGCTTGCAATAATTTTGTGGCGAACAATTTAAAGCAGCTTGAACAGCGTGTTGCGCCGGAACTAAAAGAGCAGGCATACAGTCTTCTTTGCGAATATTGGGGCGAAGACTACGTAAAAACAATTGAGCGAGCAATAGAAGTGCAAAAATAAATTTTATAAAAAATATATTGACATTTTTTTTTCAGAATGATAAAACTAGAACATCAGTTGACAACGGAGTCACAGATTGCCTTGGGCAGTTTGTGGCTTTTTTTGTTTTAAACTGAATAACTTGTGAAAAGCGACAATGGTGTCGGTTAAGAGATTCCGATGTGGAATTCTCTTGTCGGTATCACTGTCGCTTTTTTATTTTCATTACCGTCTTTTTAGACAAGGGGTTTTTATGGAAGATGTAATGCAAGCTGTTCAAAGCGTCTCCAAGGATTTATGGGGCGTGTGGTTCTTGCTTGGTGCTGCCTTGGTATTCTGGATGCAGGCAGGATTCGCAATGGTTGAAACCGGTTTTACTCGTGCTAAAAATACCGGCAACATTATTATGAAAAACCTGATGGACTTCTGTATTGGTACAGTTGTTTTCATCCTTATTGGTTTTGGTCTTTTCCTTGGTGAAAATATGCTTTTTGGTTTTATGGGAAAACCTAACTGGCAGATATTTACAGACTATGCAAACTTTGACTGGTCTGGCTTTGTGTTCAACCTTGTATTCTGCGCTACAACAGCGACAATTGTTTCTGGCGCAATGGCAGAACGCACAAAGTTTCTTTCATACTGCGTTTATTCAGCTGTAATTTCAGCAGTAATTTATCCGATTGAAGCTCACTGGACTTGGGGCGGCGGTTGGCTTGCTCAGCTTGGATTCCACGACTTTGCAGGTTCAAACTGTATTCACATGGTTGGCGGTATCTGCGCTTTGATTGGAGCTGCAATGGTAGGTCCTCGTATTGGAAAGTTTACAAAGAACGCTGATGGTTCTACAAAGGTAAATGCTTTCCCAGGACACAACATTCCGATTGGCGCGCTTGGTGTGTTCATCTTGTGGTTGGGTTGGTACGGATTCAACGGTGCGGCTGCAACTTCTGTTCCGCAGCTTGGAAGCATCTTTGTTGCTACAACAATTGCTCCGGCTCTTGCAACCGTTACTTGTATGATTTTTACTTGGATAAAATTCGGCAAGCCTGATGTTTCAATGTGCTTGAACGCTTCTTTGGCTGGTCTTGTTGCAATCACAGCTCCTTGTGATGTTGCGGATGCTTTGGGCGCTTCAATCATCGGTATTGTTGCAGGTCTTTTGGTTGTATTTGGTGTTTGGTTCTTGGACAACAAGCTCCGTGTAGATGACCCTGTTGGTGCTGTTGCTGTTCACTGCTTAAACGGTATTTGGGGAACAATTGCGGTTGGTCTTTTTGCAAGCCCTTCAGTTCCTGGATATTCACTTGCAAACAAAGCAGGCGAGCAGATTTCAGGACTTTTCTACGGCGGCGGACTTGAATGTCTTGGGCTTCAGCTTCTTGGAATGGTCTGCACAATCGCATGGACTGTTGTAACAATTACGATTTTGTTCTTTGTAATCAAGAAGATTTTTGGATTGCGTGTATCTGCGGAAGAGGAAATCATCGGTCTTGACAAGCTTGAGCATGGTCTTGATTCAGGTTATGCAGGATTTATGACACCTTACAGCACAGAAGAAATTGCCGAAGCTGCTGAAGCTGGCGTTGCAATTCCAATGCATGAAGCTGTTCCAGTTGTTGCTCCTGCCACAACTCCTTCTTCTAAGGATGCTGCGGTTCACAAGGTTGTAATTATAACACGCCAGAACAAGTTCAACGCACTTAAAGTTGCCATGAACTCCATTGGTGTAACTGGAATGACAGTTATAAATGTTATGGGATGCGGAATGCAGAAGGGAGCAAGCGAATACTACCGTGGTGTTCCAGTTGAAATCAATTTACTGCCAAAAATCAAGGTAGAGATTGTTGTTTCAAAAGTTCCTGTAGCAACTGTTGTAGAAAGCGCAAAGAAAGCCTTGTATACAGGACACATCGGAGACGGAAAGATTTTCGTTTACCCTGTTGAAAATGTAATCAAAGTTCGCACTGGTGAATCTGGATACGATGCTCTTCAGGATGAAGAGTAGCGTTTAGCTGAATAAGGCAGGCTTGGAGAATGAGGAACGCTCCAAGTCTGTCTTAGTTTTAAATGTAAAATCCGCGGAGAAATCCGCAGGTTATATGCCGGTCGTTTGCTGTATTTGTAACCCCGCAGCAGGCGGCCGGTTTCCTTTTGGAGGGAAGAAAACCCTCTACTTCGAAAGCGGGGTCTTCTTCCCTCCAAACCTCCCTTCTTTCCCAGCATCGCTTAGGGCTGTCGCCCTAAGAACCCACTGTTTTGCACTTACTTATAAAAAGTATCATTGTCGGACTAGAACCCTGTGATATTTCTGAAAGAAGTCCGATTGATAATCTGTTGTAAATTTACAAGATTGCCGTTTCCTGTACGGCAATTACAAAGGCTATTCCCAGGCTTGGGTATAAACCGTGCCGTTTATTGTGCCGCCGTTGCAGTAGATGTTTGCGCCGGCATTATTTTTTGTTGTAGTATTGCCGCTCATGTACTTGTTTATGTAACTTTCTATGTCTATGGCAGAACCGCTTGCATCTTTTAGGAACAGGTTTGCATCTGACTGTTCAATTAAAATAGCTCCGCCATAACCGTAAGCGTCGTTGCTGCTTGTTAAAGTTACGCTGTTGTTTTCAAATTTTGTGTTCTGTAAAACGAGCGAGCCTGTTTTTATGCTGATTGCGCCTCCGCCAAGTTTTTGGAATTCACCGTTTGTTGTGTCTTCACTTCCTGGATTATTACCACCAGCCTTATTGCCTGTGAATGCGCTGTCTGTGATTTTTATACTTCCGCCTTGGCTAAATATCGCTCCGCCTCTTCTTGCATAATATCCGCCGTTAGAAGTGCACGTATTGCTGTCAAATGTTGAGCTTTCAATTTCAAGAATTCCTGTGTTATTGTTCATTATTGCACTGCCTCTGTTTGCTGTGTTGCCTTTAAATGTTGTGTTGGTTATATGACATGAACCAGAATTTTCTATTGCTGCGGCGTTTGCCATTAAATTTTCATCGCCATTGTTTTCAAAATTGCATGAAACAACTTCCACTTGCGCTCCGTTATCTATGCGTATACATTCTGAATAGCCTACGTTACCGCTACCTGTGCTTTTGTTATTATAAAAAGTGCAGTTTTCAAGAAGAAGTTTTCCGCCGCTTTTTACATATATAAGACTTGTGTCTCGGTATGAAACAGACATATTGTTTATAAGGCATTGCTTTAAAATTACTGTAGCTCCGTCATCTACATAAATTAAAGTTCCGTCAAGTGTAGAAGTAGTTCCAACTGTGCTTGAAGCCGTAAATGTAAGATTGTTTATTTCAAGAATTGTGGAGCTGCCGGTTACATTGAAAAGTTTTATCTGGCCGCCCTCTGTTGTAAGAGTTTTGTTGTTGTCTGTGCTTTGCTCAAGTTTTCCGCCGTTGCCTCTTATAATTTTTGTGCCGGAAGTTATGTTTGTAAGCTGATTGTTATTTGCAGATGTGGCTTGATTTGTACTTACAGAAGAAGCTGCGTCCATAAAAATATATGTGTTTCCCTCTGATTCGCAGGCTGTTTTTAATTCTTCTGAATCTGAAATATTGTAGATTTGGCAGTCTTCTTTCTTTAATTTTACTTGGCAATCGGCATCTTGTCCTGCTGTTACTTTTGCTTCTTCTGTTCCAAAATACAAAAGAACATCTTTGCTAGACATTCTGCCTTCTACTTCTACTGTGTATGTGGCAGGTTCAAGTTCGTCAAATACGATTGCCCCCCCGTGTCGGCGGAATCCTTGGTTATGGATTTTTCATTTATGATTTTTTCACCTAGCAAAAGCCTTACCGTGAATGAATCAACATCGTCATGCCCTGATGAATAAACTTTCCGTGAAGAACTAGGCAGAACAACACGAACAGAACCGCCTTCGCTTCCTTGCGACATATTCATGCAGGAAACAAGTGCAAGCAAAAATGCTGGTAAAATTGAAAACGCAAATTTTTTCATAATTCCCCCTATAAAAAAGTTGTGAAAATGACCTTTTACTATTCTATATCAAATACCTGCTGATTTCCACTTTTTGCAGAAAATTCTTTAAATTTTTAGTTAGTTTTTGCTAAAAGATTCCTGTGGTGTAGCACAGGAATGACAAGTATGGCGTACTGAAAAGTTTTTTATTAATACTGTAAAAGCCAGTCTGATAAAAGCATAATTTTTATGCCGTCAATAGTTCCAACGTCCATTTTATCTGTTGTAAGAACATACTTTGGAAAATTGTCTTTTATTTCTTTTAAGTTTTCAATTTCCCGCTCATCATTATCAGGCAAATTTCTGCAAACTTGTATATAGATTTTTTCATTATTTTTGATTCCAACAAAATCAATTTCTTTGTTTCCGTCCTTGCCGATATAAACATTGTATTTTCGGCGAATAAGCTCAAGATAAACAATGTTTTCAAGCATAGAAGCAACAGATTTTGGATTGTATCCTAGAATGCAGTATTTTAGAGCAGAATCAGCAAGATAGTATTTTTCTTGTGTTTTTAGTATGCTTTTTCCTTGAATGTCATAGCGGCTGCACTTGTAAATTATAAATGCTTTTTGCAGATATTCAAGGTAATTATAAACAGATTCTACATTTGCGCTGCGGTTCTGGCTCTTTAAAAATTTCACAATTGAATTTGCTGAAAAATTCTTTCCTACATTTTCAAAAACAAATTTTACAATTCTGTCAAAAAGTTCTTTGTTGGAAATTGCATGGCGAACGACAATATCATGGTCTACTACGGAAAGATAAATGCCTTCTACAATCTGATAGCATGTTTTTTCATCAAAATTATTTTTTGCAATAAGCGGAAATCCGCCGAATCGTATAAAATTATCAAAAGCATCATCGATTTTATCTTTATCAGTAATATTTTTAAATTCAAGATACTCAGAAAAAGAAAGCGGCAAAATATGGATAAGAACGTATCGTCCAGAAAGATAAGTTGAAATTTCAGAGGAAA
>NZ_DBKJ01000050.1:20716-22464 GCF_002297325.1 Treponema sp. UBA753
TCAATAACTTGAACTTCATCAAGAAGAAGATAGCATTTTTTATCTTTTGGCATTTTTTGCAGAATATCTTGATACATTTCATTTGCCGTTGCAACAGATGAAAAATCCATATCTGAATAGGAAATAGAAACAATTTGTTTTTCTTCTATCCCGCTTTTTTGCAAAAGGCTTTTATACAATGACAATATAGATGATTTTCCACATCTGCGGATTCCTGAAAGAATTTTTACAAGAGGGATGTCTTTGTACTTTTTAAGTTCTTCCAAATATTCTTTTCTTAAAAACAATTGGTTTTCAGGCATATTCATAAAAAAAGAATATCACGGAATTCAATCTTTTTCCATAGTTTTTACTGAGTTTAAATAAAAACTGTGTAACTTTATAAAGTTTTTACTGAAACACAATAAAAAGTTTGTATTTACTTTGCTTTTCTATTTCCCAAAAATGAAAAAATATTAAAAATGGGAAATGAAAATGATTTTCTGTTTCTCAAAATTGAAAAATTGTTGATTTTGGGAAATAGACAGAGTATAATTCAAGCATGAAACTGGTGGAAAGAAAAGAATATTTGGATTTGCTTAAGGAATCTGTTCAAACGCCTGACATAAAAGTAATAACTGGCATAAGGCGTTCTGGAAAATCTAAACTTATGGAAACTTTTATTGAGTACGTAAAAAATTCTGTAAAAAATGCGAATATTATCCATATAAATTTTAATGACATAAGTTTTGAAAATCTTACAGAATATCATGCGTTGAATTCCTATGTGCAGGAAAAATTTGATTCAAACTGTGAAAATTTTCTTTTTATTGATGAAATTCAGCTTTGCGAAGGCTTTGAAAAAACAATCAATTCGCTTCATGATTCAGAAAAGTTTCATATTTATATAACTGGCTCAAATGCGTTTTTGCTTTCTAGTGATTTGGCGACGCTTTTTACAGGCAGAACTTATGAAATTCCTGTTTTTCCTTTTTCTTTTAAAGAATATTGTAAATATTTTAATGGGCTTGAAAAAAATCAAGCTTTTGACAATTTTGTTAGGGAAGGAGGCATGGCAGGTTCTTTTGTTTATCCTTCTGAAAAATCAAAATATAATTATATTAGAGAAGTTTTTGATACTTTGATTGTCCGAGATATAAAGCAAAAATATAAAATTAAAAACATTGCCTTGCTTGAAAAGCTGAATGATTTTTTGCTTGATAATATTTCATGTGAAGTTTCTGCCCGAAGCCTTGCAAATTCTCTTGCTTCAAATCAGGAGAAAACAAACAACAAGACAATAAGTGCGTATTTGAGCTATTTATGCAATGCCTTTGCTTTTTATAAAATTCGCCGTTATGATATACGCGGAAAAAAATATTTGTCCAGTCAAGATAAATATTACCTTGCAGATCATTCGTTTAAATATGCAAAATTGGGAACAAAAAATTTTGATTATGGCAGAATATATGAAAATATTGTTGCAATAGAATTGCTGCGGCGCGGCTATGAAATTTATACAGGCGTGCTTTATAAGAAAGAAATTGATTTTGTTGCAATTAAACGCAATGAAAAGATTTATATTCAGGTAAGTGATGATATTTCAGGCGAAGAAACCTTTAAAAGAGAAACAGTTCCGCTTTTAGGTATAAAAGACGCATATCCTAAGCTGATTATTGCAAGAACAAGGCATGATGAATATTCCTACGAGGGAATTCGCATTGTTGATATTGTAAACTGGCTTAGCGAATAGTATTTTTGCAGAATTG
>NZ_DBKJ01000079.1:0-12623 GCF_002297325.1 Treponema sp. UBA753
AACAGATTCCTGACCGAGTTTACTGCGTAAACATCGCAGTGTCGTAGCACGGGAATGACACTTAAATTGCTGTTCTTATCAAAACTCGAAATTAAGGCTAAATAGCTATTTTAGTTGAAGTGGGAAACTCCGTCGCCACTTTCGCAGTCAAAGAACGAAGCCTCGTATCCTACAACTTTCTTGTATTCAGTCTGAACACTTTCAACAAACTGCTCAACTTTATCTTTGTGAACAAGAGCAATTCCGCAGCCACCAAAGCCTGCTCCAGTCATTCTTGCTCCGATGCATCCGTCCTGTTTTTGGGCAGTTTCAGCAAGAGTGTCAAGTTCAATTCCTGTAACTTCATAGTCGTTTTTAAGAGACTCGTGGCTTTCGTTCAGGAGCTTGCCGAGCTTTTCAAGATTTCCGGCTTTTAATGCGCTCACGGCATCTTTTACACGCTGATTTTCATAAACACAATGCTTTGCGCGGCGCACAAGAAGCTCATCTTTTATCAAGTCTTTCGAATTTTCCCACTGCTCTGGAGAAAGCTCGCACAACGCAGAAATTTTAACGCCTCCATCCTGAAGAATCTTTAAAGCTTTTTCGCACTGGCTTCTGCGCTCATTATATTTGCTGTCTGCAAGGCGGCGCTGCTTGTTTGTATTCATGACAACAAACCTGTAGCCTCCAAGTTCAAGCGGAACATATTCATATTCAAGCGTGTTGCAGTCAAGGACAATCGCAGTGTTCTTTTTTCCTGTTGAAATTATAAACTGATCCATAATTCCGCAGTTTACGTTCATAAAATTATGCTCGCTCATCTGGCCAAGCTTAGCAATTTCAACACGGTCGATTCCGAATCCAAAAGTTTCGCTTACGGCATAGGCAAATCCGCATTCAAGGGCAGAAGACGATGAAATTCCGCCGGCAGCAGGAACATTGCTTACCATAAGAATTTCAAATCCGCAGTCAAATTTAAAGCCTTTTTCTTTCATCTGGGAAAGAATTCCGTTCAAGTAGTTTGCATATCCGTTTTCCTTGGCATATTTAAAGTTGTCATTGATGTCAAATTCAAATCTTCCTGGGAATTTCAAATCATTGTAAACAACTTTTGTGTCATTGCGTTTTCTGATGGCAACATAAAGATAGCGGTTTATAGCAGCAGGAAAAACTTTTCCGCCGTTGTAGTCAATATGCTCGCCTATAATGTTGATTCTTGCCGGCGAAGAAAAAATCTTTACAGAATCTTCTGTTCCGCCGTAAACTTTTACAAAGTCGGAAGGAAGCGAATTTGGATTATACAATTCAGCCATTTGAAACCTCGCAATTCAAAAAATTAAAGTGAGTTCTTAAAGATGCCTTTATGATAACAAAGAATTTTTCAGTTAGCAAGTTAAGGAAAAAGGCAAAGGGCAATCAGTTGCGCAAGACAAGCAGCGTTTTTTTTACAATGAAACCGAGGCATAAATGCTTTTATCTCTTGAATTTGCTGAATCTTTTCACTAAAATATCAGTTCACACTGTTTAGTGTGGAAAACTCATATCGGAGGAAAAAATTGGTCAAAATCAGACTAAAGAAGATGGGCACAAAAAAACGCCCTGACTACCGCATTGTCGTCCTTGACGCAGCAAAACCACGTGATGGCGCAACAATCGAAGAAATCGGACAGTACCATCCAATCGCTGCAGAAGGAAGCCAGACTTCTTTCAATGAAGAACGCGCCAAATACTGGATTAGCGTTGGAGCTCAGCCTACAGAAATCGTAAAAAAGATTTTCAGACAGGGCGGATTAGCTGCTGACGGAACAAAAATCACCAAATAAATTACAGGGAGCACAACATGGAAAAAGACCTGATTGAATTTATTGCAAAGTCATTGGTCGATGATCCAAATGCAGTCTCTGTAACGGAAACCGAAGGCGAGCGCGGACCTGTTCTTCAGTTAAGCGTTGCACAAGGTGATATTGGCAAGGTTATTGGCAAATACGGTCGTATTGCAAAAGCTCTGCGTACTGTTTTAAGCGCAACGTCAAATAAAGACGGAAAGCATTACAGCCTGGAAATTCTGGACTGATGGCATCGAATGCGATAACAGAGCGGTTTGTAGTTGGCATTGTCCGCGGTTCCCATGGAATAACGGGCGAATTCAAAGTAGAAAGCACTTCCGGCGAGTACGGGCATTTTGCAAGTATGGAAGAAGTGGCTTTGTCAGACGGAACAGCTGAAAAAACTTTCAAAGTTGAATCAACAAAGGAAGCAGCGTCCACTCTGTACATGAAACTGGCTGGAATAAATTCACCTGAAGAAGCTGCAAAATACAACAGGTGGAAAATCGTAGTTCCGCGCAAGAACGCTCATAAACTGCAGAAAAATGAGTGGTATATCGAGGATTTAAAAGGATGCTCGGTATGGTATAAAAAGGAAACGGCGGACAATACCGCACCGGCAATTGATGAAAATTCAGTTGTTGGAACAGTCACAAACGTAATGGAAGGCGGATCAGGTTATCTCGTTGAGATTTTGCTGTCCGAGGCTTGCAGTTTTTTGGACAATTCGGTTAAGCTGAATAAAAATGGCGGAGCAAGAACAGTCTTTGTTCCATTTAAAGACCAGTTTATTGGCAAAGTCGATATTGAAAATAAAACTATGCAGCTCATGCACCTCTGGATTCTGGAGTAATTCCTATGAAATTTACTGTGCTGACCTTATTTCCTGAAATTCCGCGCGCTTTTTTTACAAGCTCGATCATGGCGAAAGCGGTAGAGAAAGGAATTATTGCCTACGATTTGGTCAATATCAGGGATTTTGCCTTTGATAGACACCACACTTGTGATGACGCTCCCTACGGCGGAGGCGCTGGACAACTTTTGCTACCGGAACCTCTAGGACTGGCATTGGACAGTGTAGAAGCATACAAAAAGACGAAGCATGTTATTTATGTTACGCCAAGCGGAAAACCTTTTACACAGAAAAAAGCCCAGGAACTCAGCCGGAAAGATGAAATTGTCCTGATTTGCGGAAGATATGAAGGTATCGACCAGCGGATTATTGACTCCTACGTTGACGAGGAAATCTCCATAGGGGATTACGTAATGTCCAGCGGAGAAGTTGCCGCTACAGTCATTGTAGACACAGTTTACAGGCTTGTTGACGGCGTAATAACCAGTGAATCTTTGGATGAAGAAAGTTTTTCAGGCAGCCTTTTGGAATATCCCCAGTATACAAGGCCGAATGTATACAAAGGCATGGAGGTACCGGCTGTTTTAAGCAGCGGAAACCATGAAGAAATCCGAAAGTGGCGGCTTTTTAAGAGCCTTCAGAAAACCTTGCGGAACAGGCCTGATCTGATTCAAAAGGCAAGAACTGACGGTACTCTTACAGAAGAAGCAGAAAAAATGATCGGGGCGCTTACGGACTTTGTAACATACAAGAATGACCGCAAGCAAAAAAGCAAGCTGCGTTATGTTCAGTCAAGAACAAAAAACAGCGGCAAATAGGAGATAAAAATGGATCTTATAAAGACTATTGAAGAACAGCAGAAGAAACCTAACGCAGAGTACTTCAGCGTAGGAGACACTGTAAAAGTTCACTTTGAAATTATCGAAGGAAAAACAAAACGTATTCAGATTTATGAAGGTCTTGTTATTTGCTTCAAGAACTCCGGAATTTCAAAGACATTCACAGTTCGCAAGACTAGCTACGGTGTAGGCGTTGAGCGTGTATTCCCTGTAAACAGCCCGCGCATTATCAAGGTTGAAATTGTTCGCCTTGGAAAAGTACGCCGCTCAAAGATTTACTACGTTCGCGACAAGGTTGGAAAAGCTGCAAAAATTAAGGAGCTTCTCGGACCAAAGGCAAACGCAAAACTCGCAGCGGCTAAAGCGGCAAACGCAGCAGAAGACAAAAAAGAAGCTGCAATCAACGCAGAGCACAAGGCAGAAGAAGCCGCAGCATCTGCAGCAGCAAAAGCAAAGAAATAAGATTTTTACAAAATCCTGTATTCTTACAGCTTGATTCAAGGGAAGATACTTTTTGTGTCTTCCCTTTTTTTGTCAATATTTATAAAATTAACAAAATGTCCGCAGCAATAGACAGCGTAAAAAACGCATACATTCAAAGCCATAATATTACGCAGAAAAAACTTGCCACAGGAGACGAAGTTTCTGTAAAAGTTATAAAAAGCCTCGGAAACGGAAACTATGCAATTTTTCTGCAAGGCTCAAAAATCAACGTAAAAAGCAAAATTCCGCTTTCTGAAGGAAG
This sequence comes from Treponema sp. UBA753, assembly GCF_002297325.1. NCBI lineage: Bacteria > Pseudomonadati > Spirochaetota > Spirochaetia > Treponematales > Treponemataceae > Treponema > Treponema sp. UBA753. Next base: position 4,246 of record NZ_DBKJ01000079.1, read on the forward strand.
CTCATTCAAAGCCATGCTCGAAATAGAATCAGATTCAAAAATCATTCTAAAAACAATTTATGAGCAAAAAACAGAAGATTTATTCCCGCGCACGCTATTAGATTTTTTAAATTTGGCAGGAATTGAAGCGGATTCCGTTGCTCTAAAAGTTGTCCAGCAGATGATTCAAAGCGGCGTAAAACTTGACAAGTCGATAATCAGAAAAGCAAAATCAGTTTCATCCTTGTTTCCTGGAAAAGAAAAACAAGCGGTGGAAATTTCAGCAATGCTATTGGAAAAAGGAATCGAGCCGGAAGAAAAATTAATAGAAAAGTTTTTGATTTTAACAGAACCAGACAAATGGAAAAATTCCGGCACAAAAGAAAAAAGCAGCTCAAAAAGCAGTGAAAACTTCTTAAAAAAAATCTATCAAGAAATTCCTGAAAACAAAGACGGAATTCTTACGCTGGCAAACCACCTAAAGCTAAAAGAAGGAACTGGAAAGCATTGGATAATACTCCCCTTTTTGTGGCAGCTTGAAAAAGACGAAGCAAAAGGGCTGATAAGAATTTTAATTGATTTTAACAAAAAAATAACAGAAAAAATACAAATAAATTGCGAATTTGAGTGGAAAAAATTTTTTTTTGTGTTATATTTAAATAAGAGCAAGGTTACGGAAGTGCGGTTCTGTACATTACCGTCGCTTTTGACCTCTAACATTCATTCTGAGGAAGAGCGGCTTGGAGAATTGCTTTGTTCCGGCATGAACGGCGATTCTGTGACAGTAACCTATTCCGCCTTGGCTTTTTCTGACAGTCTTTGCACTGACTCAGAAATTTCACTTCCATTTAAGGATTCTGCTGTATGAAAAAACTCAGAGAATTTTTCGCAGTATCCTTAAAATATCCTGAAAATGCAGACGCTCCTTTTATTTCAGCAAAAGAAAGCGGAATTCTTGCAAAAAAGATGATCGAAATCGCACAAGAAAATAACATTCCGGTTGTAGAAAACGACATTGCGGCAAACGTTCTTTCCATGCGACAGATTGGTGAGTGCATTCCAGAAAGTACTTGGGAAACAATTGCAGGAATTTTCGCCTTTATAAAAAACATGGAAAAATCCCAGTGAAAGAATCCAGACGGGCAAAAGGAATAACAGGCGAAGAAAAAGCCAGAGATTTTTTAATCAAAAGCGGATATTCGATTCTTGACAGAAATTTTAGAATTCGGGAAGGCGAAATCGACATAATAGCAGAAAAGCAGAATTTTTTGGTTTTTGTGGAAGTGAAAAGGCTTCCTCTCGGAAATGCTGAAATTCTTGCGCACGAGCTCAATACAATAAAACAAAAAAAGATTATTAAAACTTCTAAATGTTACCTGCAAAAACATCGACAATATAATAACAGATTCATACGCTATGATGTGATAGCAATTGATGTTCCGGGGCTGGATCCGGTTTATCATATTGAAAACGCTTTTTCGGAGTAAATAATGCAGGCTGTAAACAATGCAACGCCAAATTCAGCACTATCTCCCCGCATAAGGGAGCTACAGAAAAAAATTCAGGATGAAAACTATATAAATTCAGCCGTAGACAGAATTGCGCTTATAATGAGCCGCCATATTGTAGAATTTCATATAGAAAAAAAATTGTAATTGAACTATAATCCATTCCATGCGAAGAGACAGACATTCAAGAAGACACAGCGGAAACTGGAAAAACAACAATAATAATAACAGAAGGGATTTTGAAGAGCGGAAAAACTTTCAGCATCCAAAGCCAGTATTTCGTCCTACAATAAAATCTGTGTCGCCAGAGCAAATTCAGCATGATGAAGAAGCTATAAAAAAATTCAAGTCGGCGAATCAGCCTGTATGCACGGTCTGCGGACAAATTATCCGGGACATTTCGACTGCAATAAACAGCAAAGGCGAAGACTCTTTAATTCACTTTGACTGCGCAATTGAGCTTATTTCAAAAAATGAAAAAATTGAAACAGGCGACAAGCTCACATACATCGGGCAAGGCAGATTCGGAATTGTTCATTTTGCAAGTCCAAGCGACACAAAGCACTTTTCAATAAAAAAAATTATTGACTGGGAAGAAAAAGACAAGAAACCTGAATGGCGCAGTGAAATGGCTGATCTTTACAGCAAAATAAAATAATTTTTGAATATATTCAGCTAGAAGCGTTTTTTGCAGTTGAAAGAACTTTCAGAATTCTATATAATATTTTGCGTCGCCGGGATGGTGGAATAGGTAGACACAAGGGACTTAAAATCCCTCGGCAATTTAACCTGCCGTGCCAGTTCGATTCTGGTTCCCGGCAAACAGCAGGCAGCTTGAAAAATTCAGGCTGCTTTTTTTTTCGAGGTTTTAAAATGTTTTCAGACACGCATTTTCACTTTCATTATCTGGTTGAAAATAATTCACAAGAATTCGGAACGGAAATCCTTGAGCAGATGGCAAAAAATAGAATTTATTTTGGGCTGGACATCGGCACAAAATGCTCGGACTTGATTGAACGCGCGCAAATTCTTGAGGATTGCTTGGAAGAAATTCCGGATGTGAATCTGCAAAGCAAACTAAAAAAGTCGATTTTCTTTAGCGCAGGAATTTGGCCTGATCCAGATTCAATAAAAGAACGCAAAGCCTGCATCGAAGAACTTAGGGACAGCATTGAAGACTTCAAGGAAAGCTCAAGCAGTTTTTCTTCCCATCTTGCGGCAATTGGCGAAGGCGGAATCGACCATCACTGGAATCCAAGCGGACCAGACGGACGCAGCGAATCAGACTTTGACAAGGAAATGTTTTTTGGAGAAAAAGAGCTTTTTGAAATGCAGCTGGAACTTGCAAAGGAACTGGATCTTCCGTTTATTGTGCATTCGCGGGAGGGATTTGAAGATACAGTAGATGTGCTCCGTGCGGCAAACTACAACAGAGGAATTATCCACTGCTTTTCTTACGGACTGAATGAAGCAAAAACATTTCTTGACTTGGGCTGGCATCTTGCATTTGGCGGCGCGACCACATACACAAAAAAAGCAAAAATGGATGAACTTATAGAACTTTTGCGCTATGTTCCAAAAGACAGAATTCTTCTTGAAACAGACTCTCCATACCTTGCTCCAGTTCCAATGCGCGGAAGCGAAAACAATCCGCTTTTAATAAAATACACTTACGAATTTATTTCTGAAAAAATAGGGTTAAGCGTAGACAAACTGAATAAAATTGTAGACGACAACTGCAGCGAACTTTTCAGACTGAAAAAATAAAAAACGCCGGAAGAATCACATTGAAACTTTCCGGCATTTTAAAATTGAAAAAAAATTCAGTCCGAATTTCTTCGGGCTGAATTTGCTTTATTTTATAAGAAGATCTGCATAAGCCTTCAGCGCGCCTTCCATTTTTCCTGAAAGAACTGACTTTGCAAGAGTCTTTCCTAGCTGAACGCCTTCCTGATCAAAACTGTTTACATTCCAAAGGAATCCCTGGAACATAACTTTGTTTTCGTAATGAGCCAAAAGCGCGCCGATTGTTTTCGGGCTAACTTGCTTTCCGTAAATCAAGCTGGACGGACGTTCACCGGCAAAGAATTTGTTTGGATTCTCATCATTTTTTCCGCAGGCAAAGGCAACAATCTGAGCTACAACATTCGCGCAAAGTTTTGTCTGGCTTGTGGAATCCTGAATTACAACATCTTTTCCAGTTTGATTTTCTTTAAATGCAATAAACTGAAGCGGAATTATATTTGTTCCCTGATGAAGAAGCTGGTAAAAAGAATGCTGGCCATTTGTGCCAGGCTCTCCGAAAATTACAGGACCTGTTACATAATTTATTTTTTCACCAAAACGATTCACGCTTTTTCCGTTAGACTCCATGTCGAGCTGCTGAAGATGGGCCGGGAATCTTGAAAGAGCCTGAGAGTACGGAAGAACTGCTGTTGAAGGATATTCCTGAACATTTCGCTCATAAACTCCAATCAAAGCATCCATCAATGCAGCATTTTTTCTAACATCTTTTTCTGTCGCAAGCTTATCTTCCTCTGCCGCGCCTTTCAAAAAATCGTCAAAAACACTAGAACCAAACGCAAGGCTCAAAATAGCTCCGCCAACTCCAGAAGAAGAAGAATAGCGTCCGCCGATATAATCGTCCATAAAAAATGCTTCAAGATAATCCGGACTTTTTGCAAGTGGAGAAGTTTCGCTTGTTACAGCAATCATGTGCTTGCTTGAATCAAGACCAGCATTTTTCAAAAAGTCCTTTACAAAAGATTCATTTGTCAAAGTTTCAAGTGTTGTTCCGCTTTTTGAAACAAGAATAAAAATTGTCTTTGAAAGATCTATAGACTGGAGAACAGACGCCGCGTCATCAGGGTCAACATTTGAAATGAAGTGCGCGTCCATTTTAAAATTTCCAGTCTGCTTTGCCCAGTTTTCAAGAGCAAGATAAATTGCACGAGGTCCCAAGTCTGAACCTCCAATACCAATCTGACAAACAGAAGTAAATTCTTCACCCTTCTCGTTTACGATTTTTCCAGAATGAACTTTATCAGCAAAGGCAGCAATTTTTTTCTGTTCATTTATATAAAAATCGCGTTTGTTAACACCGTCGGCAACAACATCTTTTCCGAGCTGTCCGCGAAGAAGCTGATGAAGAACCATCCGTTTTTCACCAGTATTGATTACGTCTCCGTTGTACAACGCTTCGAATTTTTCCAAAAGCTGGCTTTCTTTTACAAGCTCTTCAAAAATTGAAATTATCTTTGAGTTGACTTGCTTTGCAGCATAATTGTAAACAAGTCCGTCTGCCATAGGAATTGAATATTCAGCGACACGCTTTGCAGCATCTGCCCCTGAAAGCTCTTTTGCAACTGAAACACAGCCTTTTAAAGCCTGAAGTTTTTTAAAGCTTTCCAATGTGTCTAAGTTATTCCATGCAATATTTGACATGATGATAGCCTCTTAAAAAATGGTTTGAGCCTAAGTATATCAAAAAAAAAAATTATATGCTAGAATAATTAAAAATCAATTCACAATGAACAATTATCAGTTCTGGAGAATTAAGTTAAAAATGAATTTTTTCAATATAAAAAAAGTATTTTCCATTACAGCAATCTTTTTAGTTTCAGCTTTAAAAATAACTTCACAAGATGCGAACGGATTTCTTCCTGACGAAATTTTTTTAAGAACAATGACACAGTCTTACTGCAAATATTTTGATTTTACAATTGTAGATGGAAGAATTTACGCAAAGAAACCAAGCGAAAAAAAATGGAAACTTTTTCTAAAAACCGGACTGCCCTACTCGAAAATTGAGACAACAGGGCTTGACGAATTTCCGATTCCAGAGCGAGTTACAGAAATTTCCGCAGACGGAGACAGCCTTTATGTTTTTGACAACAACGGAATTCTTTATACAGTTTTTTTAGACAAAAGCGCACCTGAATCTCCTTTTGTGTGGAAAAGAGCATTTGGATTTCCAAAAGGAGAAAACGGATTTTTAAAACAGGACGAATTTACAAAAAATAAAAGAGCATGGTCGATGGGCTGCCGCAGAAAAGATGTTTTGTACCACACAGATATTTACGGAAATGAACATCACTACGGAACAATGGGACTTGAAACAATTTATTTTTTAACAGAAGACGGATTGCATATAAGATTTACAGACAGCGGACTTCCAGCTGATTTTAGCCGGCAGTTTCAAGTTCCGCAAAACGGAAGATTTATTTCAGAAAGCTTAAGCGCATCCGCAGATACAATTTTTTTAATCGGCGCAAAAGGAACAATGTACACAAGGCTTGTGGATTTTGACACAATGGGTTGCGATCCAATGTGGTTTCAGTACACATACGATAAACTTGAACAAAAGAAAAAAGGCAAAAATTATTTTTCAAACTATTCGCCATGGGCATTGCCAGCCGAAGACTGGTTTGAACAGCCCAAAATCCAAACAGAAGGAAAAGGCAGAATTTCAAAAATAATAAGCATTGCGCAAAACGGCCAAGGAAACGGAGCTAGAATTTTAAGAGTTGCAGGAACAGATAAAAACGGCAACACAGGTTTTTATGAAAAAAGCATTTTCGATTCAGAATGGAAATTTGTTGAAAAAGAAATTTTTTTAGAAGAAAGTGATTTTCTGGATTCGTCAAAAAGTGAACTTGGAGAAGAAGCAGAATTTTCATATACAGGAAATCTTATAATAAATGAATCAACAAAAGAAAATTTTAAATGCGCTTTAAAAGGCGTTTCATTGATGAGCGAAGATAAATGTTTTTTTGAAATCACTGATGGAGAGCAAACATTTTCATGCACACTTTTTCCTTTAGAAAAGTGGACTTATCCAAAAAGAAAAAATCCTGGGTTCGATGGAACGCCAAGAAACTATTTCATAACAGCAGAGTTCAATGAATCTGAGCTTGAAAATTATTCAGGAGAATTCAAAAAAATAATAGATGACATTTTTAAAAATAAAAACCACAGTCTTTTCGCATTCACTGGAGAAGGCACAAAAGAATATTTTGAAATCGGCATAAATATAAAAAGACCAAAGCTGCTTAAAAAGCCATTTTCATCAAAACCTTCAAAATACATTTTTATGATGACAAGGCAAGGAATTGAAGATATTCCCAAAATTTCAGAATTTGCATTGCCGCTTTTAAAGGATTTCAAAAATGAAAACTTGTTGCTTGAACAAGGCAGAACATATTCTATACAAGAAAGAAGCTTTGTCCAAAACAGAATAAATGAAAACAAAAAATACAGAGAACTTTTAAACTCTGACCTAGAGCAATTTGAAGAACTGAAAAAAACTGCGCGGCACACCAGATGGGGATATTCGGCGTTGGATTTTATAACAACAATAACTTTTTTGAATAAAATAAATTTTCCTAAAATAAAACAACTTTCAACTTACGGAGCAGATTTGCTTGCGACAAATTTTTCTTCATTTGAAGAGCTTGTTCAATATAGAAATTTTGTTTATAGAAAAGTCATAGAACTGATTGATCTTAGAATTGAAAACTATGAAAAAATAATTCAAGATTTTGATAACAATGAAGTTTTCAGCACGTTAAATTCAAATCTAAGAAATTCTTTTTCAGAATATTTTGATGAAGTTTCGCTCCCAAAAAAAATGGAAATGAAACTAAACGAAAACAATATTGCAATCGAACAATTTAACGACGTTTCGTATTTGCCAGCATATTATTTAAAAACAAAAAACGGAACAATTGTGACTATAGTTTTAAAAAATAGCGCGAAAAAAATTTTAGAATTCTTAGAAACTAAAAAAAGCTTTGAAGCTTCACCATTAATTCTTAATGCTGAATTCATTTCCGCTGAGATTTCAGAAGTTGATTTTAAGGAAAACAAAGCATTCAAAAAAATTGCTGATAAAAAAGGAACTATTGAATGGGATGGGAAAACCTTCAAGGTTCTAGCAGGAAAAAGAATTTTATTTGAAGAAACGTTGTAAAAAAATATCTTGACATAAAATGTATATTTATTCATACTTATGTATATTCCGAGGTATATTTTGAAAGACAGGCTTTTGAGACTAAAGACAATCCGAAAATTAATTAAAAACAACAGAATAGAAAGCCAAGATGAACTTTTAAATCATTTGCAGAATGAAGGTTTTGAAGTTACACAGGCAACACTTTCCAGAGATTTAAAGCTTATGAAAGTCGGAAAAATAAGCGATGGTCATAATGGATATGTCTATACAATTCCAGAAGATGAAATTGAAAAAGAAAGCGAGCAAATTTACATTCGGGATTTCTTGCGCGGATATGTAAGTATTGAAGCCAGCGGAAATATAATTGTAATAAAAACTTTTGGCGGACACGGAGATAGCGTTGCAAATGCGCTTGATGCAATGAACCTCAATGAAATAATCGGAACTATAGCAGGAGAAAACTGTATTTTCGCTTGCCTTAGGGAAGGCATTCAGGCAAAAAACTTCCTTGAAAAACTAAAAGAAAAAATTCCAGAACTTGAAGTTTAAAAAAGCTCGACATAAGTTTTTCCAGTGCCTCCATCTTCCGGTCTTGCAAAATAAAATTCTTTTACAGAAGGACAATGGTTTAAACAGTCAGCTACAGCCTGCTGCAATATTCCATTTCCCTTTCCATGTATAACTGAGAATTTTTTAAAGCTGCTAATCATGCATAAATCAAGTTGATGTTCAAGAGCCTTTATAGCTTCTTCCGCTCTCATTCCTAAAAGCCTAAGTTCAAACTTTGGAACTTCATTATTTTCTTCAGTTTTAGAATCACGCTCAATCACAACGAAAACACTTCTATCAACAATTTTGTTTTCCAAAGGAACAATTTGGCTCTGCGGAAAATTCATTTTCATAGAACCAAACTGAACTTGCCAAATTTCATTTTTAAT
>NZ_DBKJ01000079.1:12687-50411 GCF_002297325.1 Treponema sp. UBA753
TTTCTTTTTCCAGAAGTTTTTCATTTCCTGCAAGAACTTCTGTGCCTTCTTTTAACAATTCTTCTTTTTTTAAATTCTTCGCATTTGAATTTTCAATTTTTAAAACCGAAGCATTCTTAAACGCTTCAGAATTTGAAAGTCTGCTTTTTGATTTTTTATTTTTTGAAGAAACTGATTTTTTTTCTTTTAAAGATGAAAGACGCATTCCATTTTGCAGAATTTTATTTTCTTCATTTTGAAGTTCAGCATTTTCCTTCTCCAAAAGAAGTTTTTTTTCTTCTATAATATTTTCTTGCTCTTCAATTTCTTTAGTTGAATCAGAAATAAATTTTCTAACACTCAAAGTTTTTTCGCGGGTAATTTCGCCTTCCCTTAAAACCCGGACTAAATTTTCAAGTTTGCTTCGCATTTCCTGCAAAAACACAGTGCTTTGCGAATGTTCAAGCTGTTTAAGCTCAATTTCTTTTTGAAGCATTTTTACTTCACGTGAATGAATTTTTGCTTCTTTTAGAGAAAGCTCATCCTGTTTTTCTTTTTGGCATTTTATAAGTTCTTCAAGCTCTATGTGTTTTTCTGTTAAACCTTTTATCAAAGAGCTTACATCTGCCTGCTGATTCGAAATATAACTTTTTGCCTGCTCAACAACTTTTTGTGGCAAGCCGGAATTTAAAGCTATATCAATTGCGTGGCTTTCCCCTGACATTCCAACAAGCAGTTTATAAGTCGGACGCAAAGATTCAGAATTGAATTCAACAGAAGCATTAACACATCTTGAATTTGCATATCCGTAATTTTTTAAAACTCCATGATGAGTTGTAACAAGGACAAAAGAATTTTTTTCAAGCAAAGAATCAAGAACTGCCATCGCAATCGCTCCTCCTTCAAGAGGATCTGTTCCCGTACCAAGCTCATCAAGCAACACAAGACTTTTTTCATCAACATTTTCCAAAGCAAGCGCAATATTTTTCATGCGACTAGAAAAAGTGCTCAAAGACTCATCAATTGACTGCTCATCACCAATGTCTGCAAAAATGGAATTGAAAAAAGGAAGTCTTGTGCCTTCGTCAGCAGGAATTGGAAAACCAGCCTGATTCATCAATGAAAAAAGCGCAACAGTTTTTAACGTTACAGTTTTTCCGCCTGTGTTCGGGCCTGTAATAATCATAACTTTTTTCCCAAGCATAAAATTAATTGTTACAGGAACAGCTTTTTCTGCTAGAAGCGGATGACGCGCATTTAAAATCAACGGAGGCTCTTTTTCTGTATCACAATTTTCAGCAAAAATCCCATGGATTTCAAACTGATATTTTGCGGCGGCACAAGTTGAATCAAGGAGAAGCATTGAATCATGGCACAAAATAAAATCTGAGCAATAATCTCTTAAACTATCAGAAAGCTCTTTAAAAATTTTATTAAGCTCAGTCTGCAAATTAAATTCTTCTTGAACAAGCTGATTGTTTGCCCGCACAATTTCTTCAGGCTCAATATAAAGAGTTTGCCCGGAAGCGCTCACTTCATGCACAATTCCTTTTATAGAGCTTCTGTGATCCGAACGAACCGCAAGCAACTCACGGTCAGCTTTTAAAGCTGGAACATTATTTTGCAATGCAGAATTCAAAGTTGAATCAGAAGTATATTTTTTTAATGCGGACTCAATTTCCCTATGAAGCAAGGCAATTTTTTTTCTGATTTCCTTGATGGAAGGCAAATCTTTTACTTCACCAGTTGAAATATCAATAACAGAAAAAATTTTATTTCTAGCATTTTCCAAAGAAGGAATTGACTGCGCAATTTTTAAAAGCTCTGGAATTTCAAGTTCAAGTGAAGCAGATTTTATGCAGTTGCAAGCTTCATCAGTGTAAGTACAAAAAAGCCCAAGTGCAAAAATTTGTTCATGCGAAAGAGACGCGCCATCAACTTTTAGTATTGAAAAATTTTCTTTTACAGGAGGCCAAGATTTTAATGCAGAATGAAATCGGGAGTTTAAATATTTATTCCATTCACGTCCCAATGATTTTAGTTTTGAAACTTTATCAATATCAGAAGAACTTTCTCTTGAAAGTAAAAAAAGTTTTCCTTCTTCGCTTGCCGCAAGAGAAGCAATCTTTTCTCTTATTCTATAAAAATCAAAATCACGGGCAACCTGCCCTTTTAGAAAAATATCTTTTTCACCACTCATAAATATTTTAAAATTTCTTCAGGCTTGTCAACAAGTTTTTGCGCTCCAGAATCCAAGAGAAAATTTCTATCTCTAAATCCCCAAGTTACACTTATGCAAGGAATTCCGGCATTCTTTGCAGTTTTTATATCAACATCAGAATCGCCCACGTAAATTGTTTCATCTCTATTCACTTCAAGAATTCGCATAACTTCTAAAACCGAATCTGGAGATGGCTTTCTATTTCTGTCTTCAAAATCGCCAACCGCAGTTTCGCGTTTTATGCTAGAAGAAAAATAATATTCTGCAAGTTCTTTAACTTGAGCATCTGGCTTATTTGAAACAATTCCTGTTTTTATTTTCATTTCATTTAAAGTTGAAATCAAATCTAAAATTCCATCATAAGGACGAGTTTTATTCTGCCAATTTTTTGCATAATTTTCCTTCATTAATAAAACTGATTTTTCATATTCAGGATTTTTCTTTCCATTAGGAATTGCAAGCTCCATAAGTTTTGCGATTCCATTTCCTACAAATTGCCGGACTTCATCTATCGAGCGCAACGGAAAATTCATCTGACGCAAGGTTTCATTGCAGCTGTCCGCCAAATCATCAAGAGTATTAAGGAGTGTTCCGTCCAAATCAAAAATTACAGCTTTTGTCATTTTAACTATTCTTCTTAAAAAATGAAATTATAAAACAAACTAAAAAAAATACAGCATTGACTAAAACAATCGAAGCACCACTAGATGAGCCAGTATAATACGAAAAGCAAAGTCCTGCAATTCCGCCGACAAGTGAAATCAATTCTGAAACAACCAAATAACGTCTTGAAGTTTTGCTCACAAATCTAGCAGAAGCTGCCGGAAGAACAAGCATGCTGTTAATCACAAGAAGCCCGGTCCAACGTATGCAAACAGAAACAATTGCAGCTGTCAGCAAAGCAAAAACTTGTTCTATGAAAATTGTTTTTATTCCGCGGCTTTTTGCAAAGGATGAATGAAGCGAAACAATCAGCATTTTATTGTAGAAAAAAATCCAAACAAGAAGAAGAGCAACTGCGCAAAAAAACAAAAAAAGAATTTCATTTGGCTGAATGCTAAGAATGTCGCCAACAAGATATTTTTGATACTTTGAAAAATTTCCGCCAGCAGACAAAAGCACAATTCCCAGCGCAACTGATGTTGAAGAAAAAACTCCAATAATCGTATCGCTAGAAGATTTTCCTTTTGACTTTACCATGATTATGGAAAAACCAAGCAGCATAGAAAATAAAACCATAGAAATTGTAACATCGCGAATTCCCAAAAGAACACCAATTGCAATTCCTGTTAAAGCAGAATGCCCAATTGCATCGCTAAAAAAACTCATTCTATTTGAAACAACATAAGTGCCCAATGCTCCAAAAAGCGGACCTGCGATAACAATGGCAAGCAAAGCATTTTTCATAAACGTCGGAGACAGCCATTCAAAAGGAAAAACAAAATTTAAAAAAGAATAAATCAGCTGCATAAATTTTCACTCCGATTTTTCATATTCATCAGGAAGCATAATGTGCCCAAAAACTTCCACAAAATCTTTTTGGCGGTAAACATCTTTTACAGTTCCAACAACTGCGCTGGCATTATTTATAAAAACAACTCTGTCAGCATGACGCGCCACTAAATCCAAATCATGGCTTATCAAAAGAATCGTTATATCAAAATCACGGCGTATTGAAGAAACAAGTTCATAAAAAGATTTCAAGCCTACTCTATCAACGCCGCTTACAGGTTCGTCTAAAAGCAAAATATCCGGCACAGGATTTATCGCAAGCGCAAGCATGACACGCTGAAGTTCTCCGCCAGACAAATCACAGACTCTGCGTTTTAAAAGCTTATGGGAATTTGTGCATGAAAGAATTTCAGAAGCAGCTTCAATATCTTTTGTTCTATGCTTTAGCCATACAGGTCTTTTTGAAGTGCAAGCCAAAACCAAATCTTCAACGCAGACAGGACTTCCCGGTTCAACAGAAAGCGTCTGAGGAACATAGCCAAAAACAGGCTTAGTCGTGGTATACGGAATTCGTTTTCGGCAAGTGCAAAAACGGTCATGGTCAGTTGTATGATCCTTTCCGCAGTTTCCAGCACATTTTTCGCCTTCAAAAATTATATTTCCTGAATGAGGAATTGTATCCAACAGTGCCTTTATAAAAGTTGTTTTTCCAGCTCCGTTTCTCCCAACAATCGCAGTAAGCTCGCCGCAATGCAAATGAAGATTTATATCTTTTAAAATATATTCGCTGCCAGCTTTTACGCTTAAGTTTTCTATCCTTGTACAGCAGACGTGAGATTTTCCAACAAGACAAGGCATTATTTTTTTTCCTCTGAAAAAGCATTCATTAAAACCACCATATTTTTTTCCATGCCTTCAATGTATGCATTTTTTTCCAGCCGCCCATTTACGCACGGATCAAGCTCATAAACAGAAAGTCCGGTTTCATTTGCAATAATTTTCGCCGCGTTAGAAGAGTACTGAGGCTCAGCAAAAAGAACAACATCTTCTCCAAGGTTCGTAACAAATTTTATTCTTTCAATTATTTTTGACAATTCTTTTGCACTTGGAACAGTTCCCGGCTCCTGCTCAATAACTGCCGAAATTTCAAAACCAAATTCTTTTGCAAAATAAGGAAACGCTTCATGGAAAGTTATAATTTTTCTTCCGGCAAAAGGCGCAAGAGAAGTTTTCATTTTTTGCTCAAGGGCATTCAACTGTTCTATATAAATCAAAGAATTTTTTTTGTATTTTTCTGAATTTTTTGAATCAAGCAAGCAAAGTCCTTTTGTTATTTTTTGCACTTCATAAATCGCGCCGGAAACACTCACCCAGACATGAGGATTTCCGTCAAAAAGCTCAAAGCCATCAGAAGCGACAACAAGTGAATTTTTTTTCAGTGAAAAAGCCTTGTCAAAAAAATCTTCCATTCCGCTTCCGTTTACAACAAGAATGTCGCATTTTTCAATAAGCTTCATGTCGGCAGTTGTAAGCTGATAATCATGCAAGCAACCAGTTTCAGCAGGCGCTAAAAGCGAAACTTCAACATCGTCAATTCCATCCGTCAAATTTAAAAGCATTATATAGATTGGATAAAAAGATGCCGTTATTTTTAGTTTTTCAGAATCAGCTGAAGCAGAAGTCTGTTTTTCTGACAAAGAAACTTTCCAAACTGAAAAAAAAGAAATAATAAACACAAAAAAACAAACTGTAAAAATTAAGGTTATTTTAAGAGATTTTTTTTCTTCCATAAAATTATTCTATCTGAACTAAGCATTATTTACAATAAGACAAAAAAGTTATAAATAACAATTTGTTTTTCAGAATAGCACAAATTTTAGTTGACGTATATATAATTTCAGTTCATAATGGGATTGAATCTTTGAGGAAAAAAATGTCGAATCAAATTGTCACAACAGGAATTTCATTTTTCGGAGCAGGCACTTTAAAAAATTTCAATGAAGAAATAAAAAATAACGGCTTTCAAAGAATTTTTATCATAGCAAATCCAGAATTTCAAAACGCATTAAAAAAAATTTCCTCAATGCTTGCAAAAAACAAAATTGTATACAGCATTTTTGACAGAGTAAGCCAGACAGCATCCCTTTCCGATACAAGAGCCGCATTAAACGCAGCAAAAACACTCAGAGCTGATGCAGTGATTTCTGTAGGCTCAAAATCAGTTTCAGACATTTCAAAAGCAGTATCGCTTCTTCTTTCAAATCCTGAAATTTCAGATCCAAGAAAATTAGAAGGAAAGGCAAAACCAAAAAACAAAGCAATTCCGCTTTATATGTTTTTTACGTCAATCGGAAATGCCTGGGACTCTAGCCATATTTTTATCTTAGAAGATGAATCGCAGCGAAAAAAAATTGAATGCGAAGACATAAACGCAATTCCAAAAGCATTTTTTTTCGATACAGAGCTTGTTTCCATTACAAATAAAAATGACTTCGCATTTTTAGCTTCTTCCCTTTTGGCTTCTTCCATTGAGTCATTTATCTGCAAATCTTCCTGGGATTTGAGCAACTTTTTCGCATTAAAGGCAATGAAGTTGATTTATGAAAACGCGCTTCTAGCTTCAAAAGAAAATTCAAAGGCAATAGAAAATATGCTTTATGCGCAATATTATGCCGGCATTGCTTTTGCAAACGGAGGCGCGGCTTTTGCAACGGCAGCATCACTTTCCTTGGAAGCGGCAATTGGAATTTCCTTTTCAAAATCCATAGTTCCAATATTTAAGGAATCAATGGAATTCTATGCGGCTTCAACAGGACAAAAATACAAAGACATCGCAGTGAACATGGGAGCAAAAGTTTCATCTTCAGCCTCTCCAGAATCATTTAGAAAAACCGCGATAAATTCTGTCGAGAAATTTTTCAAAGAACATTCTGTGGCAAAAAAAATTGAAGAAGTGAAAATTTCAAAAGAAGACATTTCGTTCATCCAAGAAAATATTTTAAAAAACAAATATACAGAACTGAATCCAAAAACTGTAACAAAAAAGAAAATTTCGGATGTTTTAAAATTGCTTTCCTAAAAAACATCAGAAAAAAAAGCTGAGCATTCGTTAAAGACTTCAATAAAAGGCAACAAACTTTCTTTACCGATTTTCATTTTTAACAAATAATCATCTACTTTTAAAATTGAATTTTCAGAGTTTGTTTTTGATAAAAAATAAAAAGTTTTGGCAATATCAAATTCTTTTGGACCTTTGCAAGACAAAAGAAAATTCGAAGCAAATAAATTTTTATCTTCATCAATTAAAATATTTTCCGGACAAAAATTTCCGTGGCAAAAAAAATTTCCTTCTGGAAGTTTTTTCAGTTTTCTTATGACAGAAGAATTTTCTTTTGAATTTCCGCCTAAAATAAAAACCAGCAGTTCCTTATAGCTTGTAAGATTTTCCGCATTTAAACTCAAAAGTTTTTTATGAAGCAAAACAAATTTATCAGAAAAAATATTTTTATCGAGTTCACTCAAAATCTGTAATGGATTTTTTTCAGTATTACTTTGAAAAACAATTCCAAAGCAGCCGTTTGTTTTCAAAAAATCACAAGGTATAAATTTTGAAACATCCTGTTTATAAGCAAACTGGGAATTTCTAAAATCCATTAATGCAAATTCCTTTGAAACATTTTCATTGAAGAGCTTTAAAAACCGATTTTTGTCAATCTTAAAAATTTTAAAATACTTTTTTTCTTCAAGAAAATTTTCTGCCGAAATAAAATTTGAATAATCAGTTTTAAATTTGCTGACAGAAATTCCATCTCCAGTTTTATAAAATTCAGTTGTAAACTCCGTGTTTTCCTTTAAAAAATTCACATAGCGTTTTATTTTCCGAACAAGTTTTTTTGTGCTATAGCTTTTGGTAAGATTCTGATTTTCAACAATTCCGTGAAACAGCAAATTGTCGCTTATGATTGCACCTTCCGCATTTAAATTTGCCTTGAACTTTTCAAAAAATTTTTCGTACTGAGCTTTTGCCGCATCAATAAAAATCAAATCAAATTTTTCATTTATATCGCAAGACAAGGCATCGTTATTTATTATTTTTATTCTGTTTTTTAAACCGCATTTTTCCACATTTTGAATTGCCTGAATAGTCCGGTCAATGTCGATTTCAATTGTTGTAACTTTTATATTTTCATTAGCAAGAGCAAACTGAATAGCAGAATATCCTACAGCAGTTCCAATCTCCAAAATTGATTTTACATTATGACTTTTTATAAAACTGCAAATAAATTCAGAAGTTGCATCCTGCATAATGGGGACATTGTTTTTATGCGCAAGAGATTTTATTTCAAGCAAGAAATCCGCTGACATTTCTAAACTGTCCTTCCAAATCTTTATAAATTTTTACATCTTTAAATTTTGAATTTTCCATTATTTTTTTAGTTTGCAAAGCATTGTATTCGCCAGTTTCCAAAATTAAAATTCCGCCAGGATTTAAAAAATCAACCGACTGGAAAATCAAGTTTCTTATAATCTCAAGTCCATCGTCAAGGTTCGTAAGATTCCCGTTCAAATCAATGTCGCCGCACAACGCAAGAGAAGGCTCGCATCTTCCATCTTTTAAAAGCTCAACAGTTTGAGAATAAGGAATATACGGCGGATTAGAAACAATGACATCAAAAAGTCCGTTTCTGCTACATCCTAAATTTTCAAAAAGATTGCTTTGCACAAAAACAGTTTTTTCAAAAGCACACTTGCTAAGCAAACTCAAAGAATTTTTCTTTGCAACATCAAGAGTTTTTTTACTTATGTCTGCAAAAATAATTTTGGGAAGCAATTGTTTGGGAATTATTTTTTTTTCTTCTATGAATTTTAGAATGCTGACTCCAACACATCCGCTTCCTGAACACATATCGCAAACAGAAAGAATTTTACAGTCTGAAGATGCATGAAATTTTTCCTCAATAAAATTAACAGCATTTTCAACAAGCAACTCTGTATCTGGCTTAGGAATAAGAACATTTTGGTCAACTTCAAAATTATATCCAAAAAACTCTTTTGCTCCTGTAATATATGCAACAGGCAAGCCAGTTTTTCTTTTTTCAATTGAAGAACAAAAAAGAAGCTTTTGCGGTTCAGAGAGTTCTGTTTCAGAATGAAAAAGAATAAAAGTTTGGTCACATTTTAAAATCCATTTTAAAATAACATCAGCATCAAGAAGAGGACTTAAACTGGATTTTAATTCAGACAGTGCAAACTTTCTGGCTTGGCTTATTGTCATATTTTAAAATTTCAACTTACAAGATCAGAACTGTCTTTTAACTGCTCCTCTTTTGCATAGACATTCAGCGCATCAAGCATTTCATCCATATTGCCCATCATAAATGAAGGCAAATTATGCAAACTCAAATTTATGCGGTGATCTGTAACTCTGTCCTGCGGAAAATTATAAGTGCGGATTTTTTCACTGCGGGCACCGCTTCCAACCATGCTTTTTCTTGCATCCGCGCGTTCTGACTGACGCTTGGTTTCTTCAAGGTCAAAAAGACGAGCACGCAAAACCCTGAACGCCTTGTCCTTATTTTTATGCTGGCTTTTTTCATCCTGTTGAATAACAACAATTCCAGTAGGAATATGAGTCAAGCGGACTGCAGAATCTGTTGTATTAACACACTGACCGCCAGGACCGCCTGCACGCATAACATCAACACGAACATCTTCCGGCCTGATTTGAATTTCAGTTTCTTCAGCCTCTGGCAAAACAGCGACAGTTACAGTTGAAGTCTGAAGACGTCCCTGGCTTTCTGTGGCAGGAACACGCTGAACACGATGAACTCCACTTTCCCACCTTAAAGTTCCATAAACAAATTTTCCTGCAATCGATGTTACAATTTTATTGAATCCGCCGACTTCAGTTTCCTGAGCTTCCATTGTTTCTGTTTTCCAGCCTTTGCGTTCTGCAAGGTGCATATACATTTCCCACAAATCACGGACAAAAAGGCTTGCTTCATCTCCACCAGCGGCGCTTCTAATTTCAAGAATAATATTTTTTTCATCAAGAGGATCTGGCGGAATCAGTTTAAGTTTTATTTCTTCTTCCAGCTTAGGCTTTTTTTCCTCAAGCTCTTTCAGTTCTTCTCTTGCAAGTTCTTTCATGTCGCGGTCTTCCTCTTCTGTTATGAGGACTGTCGCATCTTCAATTCCTTTTAGAATTTTTTTATATTCGTCGTAAAGCGACATAAGTTCTGTAAGCTGCTGGTGCTCACGCATTGTTTCTTTATATTTTTTTTGATCCTTAATTAAAGAGGCATCTCCAACAAGTTCTGAAACCACATTGTAACGTGCAGAAAGATCTTCAAGTTTTTTTATCAAATCCATAGTTTATAAAATATATCGAGTTTCTATGAAAAAAGCAATGAACTGTGAAATTTGAATTTCTGCAAAAATTGCTATTAAAAATTCAAATTTTTTATATAAAGATTTTCAAATGATTTATCTTGAACGAGGTCCACGTGAATTGAATTTTCTGCAAGTTCGCAAGCGGATTTTCTTAAATCCAAATTTAAAAGCAAAAGTGAAGCTCCGCAAAGTGACGCATTTCCAGCAGCGAAAGTTCTTTCCGAAAGAAACTTTGGAATCATTTTTACATCGCAGGCATCTTTTATATCAAGAAGAGAGCCAAAGCCCCCAGCCAAATAAAGAATTCCAGATTTGCATTTTGATTTTTCAGAAAGAATTTCAAGGCCTGTCAAAACAGCTGATTTTGCAAGCTGAAAATTTCTTATATCTTTTTGGCAAATATAAATTTCATCCTTAAGAGCAATTTTTTCTTTTCCAGAAATAAATGTTCCAAACGAATCTATTATTCCGTTTCTTAAAAATTCTGAAACTGCGCTTAGAATTCCAGTTCCGCAAATTCCAATTGCTTTTTCGTTTCCAAGAACAAAACATTTTACTTCATTTTTTTCAAGAACTTTAACTTTTGCAATAGCACCTTCTTGCGCAGGAATTCCGCATTCAATTCCATAACCTTCAAACGCAGGTCCTGCTGAAGTTGATGCGCAAAAAATTTTGTCCAATTCCGCAGAATAAACGCAAAGCTCGCAGTTTGTTCCAATGTCAACAAGAAATTTATTTTCATTTTTTTCTAGAAAACCGCAGGCAATCAATGAACAAACAGTGTCGCCGCCAACAAAAGATTCAATTGCAGGAGCAAAGTAAAAATCACAATCTAGCGGAATATTTTCAAAATTCAAAAGTTTATTTGCTTGAATTGAAAATCCAAATTTGCTTGGAAGTGAAAAAGGAAACTGTGCAAGTGAATCCGCGGAAATTCCAAGAGCAAAAGATTCCATTGCTGTGTTCCCGGAAATCACAATGCGCTTTAAAACTGCTCGTCCGCGGCGATTTTCAACAAAAAAATTTTGAGATGAAAGAATCAGTTTTTTTGAAATTCTTTCTATTTGAGATAAAATTGATTCATGAAGCTTTTTAAGACCAGAAGGTTTGCTTGAAAACAAAATTCTTGAAACAACATCGCTTCCAAATTCAATCTGACAATTTTCTTCGCCAACAGAAGCAACAAGGATTCCGTCTTTTAGCGTAAAAAGATTTGCGGCTATAGAAGTCGTTCCAATATCAAAGGCAATTCCAACAAAATTCAGCGCAAGAGAATTGTCGCCTTTTAAATTTTCAAGACCAGAGAAATCCGCAAGAACAGAAATATTTTTTTTTGTTTCCGAACCTTCACATAAACCGCAATGCCGGCAAACTGAACAAATCACTTAAAAAAACACAACTCCAAAAACTGCGCCAAAAACAACAACCACAACAGGATGAACTTTTGTTTTAAATAACACAACCAACGAAACCGTAAAAATAGCAAGAGCCGGAAAATTAAAAATCTGCAAAAATCCAGAGTCAGAATTTTGAGTGCTGAAGTTTAAGATTGACAACGTGAAAATCTGAACAAGAACACACAAAACAAGTCCGCTTGTAACCGGCCGTAAAGTTTTAAATATTGATTTCACCAAAGGCTTTTCCTGAAACTTTGAAAAAAATTTTGCAATCAAAATAATAGTAACAATCGATGGAAGAATTTCGCCAATCGTTGCAATGATTCCGCCGGGCACTCCATAAAGTTCTGTTCCAATATATGTTGCAATATTTATTCCAATCGGTCCGGGCGTGCTTTCACTGATTGCAAGCATACTGTAAAATTTTTCCGCGGAAATAAGTCCATACTGATTTACAAGAACATTTTGCATAAAAGACGCCGCAACGAGGCCGCCGCCGACTGCAAAAAATCCAATATACATGAAGACAAAAAATAATTGCAAAAGAGTCATTTTTTTATTTCCTCAGCTGAATTAAATTTTTTTGAAGTTGCAAAAGCAACAGCGCCAATAAAAGCCGCGCTCAAAACAACTAAAACTGTATGCGCATGGAAAAAATAAATTGAAGCAAACGAAGCAAAAAACAGCAAGACGCTCCAAAGACTTTTTAAATTTTTCTTGCAGAGATTAAAAACAGCATAAGTAAGCAAAGCCGCAACCGCAGCGTTGATTCCTTTCATTGCTTTTTGAACCCAGCCAATTTGCTCAAAGTTCGAAATGAATTTTGCAATTATAGTTATTATGATTACTGAAGGCGTTACCATTCCAAGAGTTGCAAAAATTCCGCCGATAGTTCCAGCACGTTTATGGCCAACAAAAGTCGCCACATTCACTGCAATTATTCCCGGAGTTGTCTGCGCAATTGAATAGTAATCAAGAATTTCATCCATAGAAACCCAGTTTTTCTCGTTAATCAGGACACGCTCCAAAAGAGGAAGCATAGTAAGTCCGCCGCCAAAAGTTACAATTCCGATTTTAAAAAAAGTAATAAACAAATCAACAAGTTCTTTGAACAAAGCCATAACGTTTTTTATAATATAAAAATAAATGGGAAGTAGCAAGAAAAAAAAGCTGCCCTTTTGCTTTTTGCAGCCACAGGACAGCTTTTAAAGTGCAGAAAAAAAATTAGCACTCGCAGATTGGAACAAAAGTTTCAGCTTTCAAAGAAGCTCCGCCAATCAAGCCGCCGTCAATATCAGGCTGGGCAAGAAGTTCTGGCGCATTTGAAGCTTTCATTGAGCCGCCGTACTGAATAATAACTTCATCGGCAACTTTCTGATTGTAAAGCTTTGCAATGTATCCGCGCACAAATTTGTGGATTGCCTCGGCATCTTCTGGAGTTGCAGTTTTTCCAGTTCCGATTGCCCAAACAGGCTCGTAAGCAATTGTAACACGTTTCATCTGTTCTTCTGTTACACCAGCCAAGTCTGCGGAAAGCTGGAATGCGCAAACCTGTTCTGCGTTTCCTGCCTCACGGTCAGCAAGAAGCTCACCAATGCAAAGGTCAACTTCCAAGCCTTCATTTAAAGCGCGGCGAACTTTTTTGTTAATAAGCTCATCAGACTCACCGATTTCGTGGCGGCGTTCTGAATGTCCAAGAATTACACACTGAACACCAAGATCCTTGAGCATTTCTGTTGAAACTTCACCTGTGTGAGCTCCGTTTGCAGTTGCAGCGCAATCCTGGGCAGCAAGAATAATGTTTGAACCTTTTACAACCTGACTTACAGCATCAAGGTAAACAAAAGGAACACCAATCATAAATTTGTTTGTTTTTCCTTTTAATGCGGAAACCAAATCCGATGCAAGTTTTACTGCTTCCGCTTTGGAAGTGTTCATTTTCCAGTTTCCGGCGATATAATGAGTACGTGCCATAACCAAACTCCTATCTAAAATTTAATGACAATAATTTTACAACAACAAAGAACTAAAATCAATTGCAATAAATGGAAGCACATTTACAGCAGAAAAAAAAATATGTTATAATAAAAAAATACAAAGAGTTGGAGCGCATAATGAAACAGGAAATTGTTTTCAGCGGGCAGGCAGACGCGGAAAGTGCCGTGCAGGAGTTGGTCAGAAAGTTGAATAATCCGCCGGAAAGTTACAACGCGGTGCTTTTCTTCCATCGTCGGACTACGACTTTGAAATTCTTTCAACTTTGCTGCATGAGAAATTCAGCGGAGCACAGGTTGTAGGAACAACGACTTCGGGTGAAATCTCAAAGCAGGGATTCACGAGCCATTCAATAGTTCTGACTGCGCTTTCTTGCGACAGAACAAAATTTTCAGGCGTTGTGTTCGACGGAGTTGACAAGTTTCCGATTGTGCATAAAAAGGAGCTTGAGGATGCGGCGGCAAAAATCGGAATAAGATGCGCAGATCCCACATCGCACAGGAACGCGTTCGCCATAACTTTCGTGAACGGACTTTGCAACGCGGAGGAAGCCCTCCTCTCATTTTTCTATGCGGTCATAAAAAACGACGACTTCATGATAGCAGGCGGTTCAGCCGGAGACGACCTTAAATTCAAGCGGACATTCGTAAGCTGCAACGGAAAAGTCGTTTCTGACGGAGCCGCCATTCTTTTTGTGAAGACTCCGCTTCCGTTTTTCATCCAGAAGGAAAATATTTTCACGCCGTCAGGAAAGCGCACAAAAATCACCCAGGCGGACACATACATCAGAAAAATAATCTCGCTTGACGGAATGAATCCGCGCAGGCGTTACGCGGAGCTTTTGGGAATTCCTGAGTCCAAGGCAGACTCGGCGGCGCTCACAAATCCGTTCGGAAGGGTTTTCGGCGGACACACTTTCATCTCGTCAATCGCGGGCTTCAATCCGGACGGAACGATAAATATGTACTCGCGCGTCCTTGCGAATTCAACAGTCGAGCTGATGGAGCTTGTTCCGATAAAAGAAAAAATCGAGGAGTCGCTGAATTCCGCGCTCAGGGAAATTCCGCATCCGGGATGCATAATCCTTGTAAACTGCATCCTGCGCACGATAATCTTCCAGCAGCAGGGAATCTGCGACCAGATATGCAAGCTTTACGGCTCGCACGGACTTGATTTCGCGGGATTCTCAAGCTACGGAGAGCAGATCGGACGGATAAATTCAAACCAGACTTTGGTCAGCATCATAATCGGAGAATAACATGGACAGAATGACAGCGATAAACGGCGGAAAGGAACTTGCGAAAATACTAATGGACTGCTGCGCGAAAAACGCGGCTGGAAATTCCGGGGCGCAGGACTACATAGACAGGATGACAAACGACTCCGGGGCGGACAACGAGGAGAACACCGCGCTCAGGGAGCTTTCTGATTCGGGAGAGAAGCTTTCCGAGAATGCAGGCGAGCTGATTGAGAACTTCAAGCGGAATGCGGAAGGCAACGGACAGATTTTCAAGGCGTTCGAGAATTTCAGTCAGGATGTAGACAAGGTTTCCAGAAACAACAACAGCCTCAAGTCAAGCATCGACAACTTCGGCGAGCAGATCAAAAAAATCATGAAGCACATGGACGACATCTCAGAGATTTCAGAGCGGACAAACCTACTCTCGTTCAACGCGTCGATTGAGGCGGCTCATGCCGGAAGTGCCGGAGTTGGATTCAGAATCATTGCAAATGAGGTCAAGAAGCTTTCCGAGAACACGAAAAAGGCTTCGGATGAAATCACGAAAATGGTCGGCGCGCTTCAGGACAAGCTTGAGCAGCTTTCGGAACAGAGCAGGCAGAATTCACTTCTTCTGTCCTCGCTTGTGGACTCAACGGGCAAGTCAAAGGAAATCGTCTCTCAGATGAGCACGGACACCGACATGAATTCCCAGTGCGCACAGAACATGCTTGAGCTTATTGAGCAAAACCGCAAGAGCATCGACTCCGTACTACAGACCGTAAAAAAACGCAACATCGAGCAGCTCAAGGAATTCGCGGACAACGCATCTCAGAACCTGATTCTCTTCAACGACATAATCTCCTTCTCAATCGAAATCGACCAGATTTTCAAATACCTTGAGTCGCAGGAACATTCAGCGCAATAAAAGCGGAAGGCATATTCCAGTCCCGGAGCATTTTTTGTGTTCCAGGGGAATTTTTGACATAAACAAAACCTCCGTTGAAATCACACAGGAAGAAATTCCTGTAAAATTCCAAGACGGAGGCTCGCTAAAGCAGATTTAAGCTGAATCATAAATACAATGCAAAACATTTTATTTATGATTGCATTGTACCTTTCAAAATCAGCTTACTCAGTCGGGCGTTTCTTAAGCTTTTTACTTTTAAGGACTGCCTGACCTTCTCCAACTTGCTGCTCCATCATAGCGCGAACTTTCAAAGGCAAGCCAAACAATGTAATAAAGCCCTGTGCATCTTTGTGGTCATACAACTCACCAGTCTTGAACGAAGCAATGCTTTCATTGTACAGACTGTATTTTGAATAAGAGCCTGCTCCGCGGATTGCGCCCTTGCACAGCTTGAGTTTTACCCAGCCAGTAACAGTTTCTTCTGTTTTATCAACAAACGCCATGCAAGCGTCAAACAAAGTTGTAAACCATTTTCCGTCATAGATAAGTTCTGCAACTTTTATAGAAAGCTGCTGCTTGTAATGGTATGTGTCGCGATCCAAGCAAAGGTGCTCCAGCATTCTGTGCGCAAAATAAAGAATTGCTCCGCCTGGAGTTTCGTAAACGCCACGGCTCTTCATTCCTACACAGCGGTTTTCGCAAATATCAACAAGACCAATTCCGTTTCTTCCGCCGATTTTGTTAAGTTCAAGAAGAAGCTTAAGGGCATCCATTTTTTTGCCATTAACTGCAACAGGAATTCCTTTTTCAAAATCAATCTTAACATATTCGCCAGCAGCAGGAGCTTCTTCAGGCACAACTGTATTCTTAAGCATATGCTTGTAGTTAGGCTCATTTTCTGTTTTTTCAAGCTCAAGACCTTCATGGCTCAAGTGCCAGATATTTTCATCGCGGCTGTAAGACTGATCCTTTTTCATCGGAACTTCAAGCTTACGGTCTTCAAGATATTTGATTTCAGCTTCACGGCTGTCCATATTCCATTTTGGGTCACGCCATGCGGCAATAACTTTCAAGTCTGGAGCAAAAGCCTTGATTGCAAGCTCAAAGCGAACCTGGTCATTTCCCTTTCCAGTTGCTCCATGACAAATTGCAACAGCCTTTTCCTGGCGAGCATATTCAACAAGAATTTTTCCAATAAGAGGACGCGCAGTAGAAGTTCCAAGAAGATACTCATCTTCATAAATTGCATTTGCCTTCAAAGCCGGCCAAACATATTCTTCAATATATTCCTGACGTGCGTCTACAACATAGCAAGCAGAAGCTCCAGTTTTCAAAGCGCGGGACTTGATTGCCTTCCAGTCATCTCCCTGTCCAACATCAATGCAAACCGCAATAACATCATAGTCATAGTTTTCTTTGAGCCATGGAATGATAACAGTTGTATCAAGACCACCTGAATAAGCCAAGACAACCTTATCCTTTTTTGATGCCGCAGATTTCGCAACTTTTGCTGTTGCCTTTACAGCTTTTTTCGCAGTGGATTTTACAGCCTTTGCTGCTTCAGAAACTTTTTCTTTAACTGCCATAACAACGCCTCTTATAAAGAATTTTTCAGTAATCTTATTTTCAGTTTGAATAAGTCCTAAATAAAATTACTGTATGCATAGAATATACATTTTTATGAATAAATATGCAATATCAAAATGAATAAAAAACGAAAGCCGCTTGAACAGTAAAGTGTTTTTGTTTTTCTTCCAATGGCAAATTCTGCGGAAGCAATGCTGTCTGCCGTCTAAAAGAGCCGTACTTAAACGCTCCGTTTTCCTTAAAACAGCAAGTACATTCCTTGTTTATAAAAACATTTCCATCAGGAATGCCTATTTTCTTCAAAAGAAAAAGATTAGCTTTTGCAAGGCTCAATGAATATTTATTCCCATCAATAAAAGAAACACAGTCGCTTCCAAAATTTTCTGCAAAATATTCAGCGCGGTCTTTATCAATGGAATAACAGCACGAATTTATATGCGGTCCCAAAACAAAGCACAAGTCACAAGGACTAGAACCATATTTTTTATTCAGCATATAAAAAGCTTCCGCTGCAATTCCAGTTCCCTTCCAACCAGAATGCAGAACACCAAATACATTTGAGTTTTTATCATAAACAAAAATCGGCATGCAGTCCGCAACAGTTACCGCAGGAACAATAAATTTATTTGAAGTAAGAATTCCATCTCCCTTCTTAAAAAAAATTTCATCCGCGCTAGAAACTTCATACACAGTTTTTGAATGAATGAGCTCCGGCTGCGCAACTTTTCTTTTTTCAGCGCAAATAGAAGAAAAAAAATTATCACGCACTGAATTATTTTCATTCCATCTGAACCGCATATTTCCAGACGACAAAACCGACATTCCCCACAATGGAGCAGAAGGCAAAGGTTTTCCGTTGTAAAAAAAATTTCCTTTCAAAAAGCTCATACTGAAATATTTTCCATTTCTATAATTGCCTGCAAGACTTCGGATGCAAATTTTATGCTATACGCAAATTTTGCAAGATTCTCTTTAAACTCTTTATTGTCCGCGCCCATTATCTTATTTAAATTTGCAAGCGGTCCGTAATAAACAGTTGACTTTTCGCCAAGCATCGCAAACAAAAGATTTTCAAAGCCCGTTAAAAACTTTGCAAACGAATCCGCCAAATCCAAGGCATTTCCTTCAATTTCAAAAAGAATGCTGCGAAGTTTTTCCTTGTCCGGTTCTTTTTCAGAAGAAGCATAATGCGCAATTTCAGAACCGTACTCTCCAGAAGATGAAAGCCGCTCAACAAGAAAATCATTTTTGCTGATAATAGAATTCAATTTAGAAATCATATCAGAAAACTCATACATATTTTCCTTTATTGAAAACTTTCCTTCCAAAGTAATTGTGCTTAAAAGCTGCTTGTACTTTGGAAACTCATTCTTTAAATAATAATTCAAAAAGCCAATCGAGCATTCATATTTTTCAGTGTAGTCGCCGCCAATTTTTTTCCATGGACGTGAAGGATACTTTGGAAAATCTTCAAGTGAAAAATAAGTTTTGAGTTTTTTCTTTATTTCCGATTTTTTAAAATCCTTGTTCCACATTTTAAGCCGTTTGTCCAAAACAACTTTCCATTGCTCTTTGAATTTCTGAAACCACAAGTCGCTGTAGCTTAACGGCAACGGAGAATAAAGGGAATTTTCAAAAATCACTTTTCCAAACTTCTTAAGCGGAATTTTTTCTGCAAACGTATTTAACAAAGAAATTTCTGCGGACGATGAATTTACTTTTTCTGAAATCTCCTCATATGAAGAAGCCGAGTAGCTCCACAAATCCTTCTGCGGAATTCCAGACATAAAAAGAACAGAAAGAGTTGTATCTGAGCATTCAAGCCGCCCCAAAAGAATTCTTGCAAGGCTGTCAAAATCATCTTTTATCTGCGAAAAAGAACAAGTGCGTCCGGAAGTTCCAGAAGAGAATTTTGACATTGCAGTGCCAAGCGGAATTTTCACAAACATTCTAAGCCGTTCAAATTCACGGGAACAAGCTGACATTTTAACTTTCTTTTCAGAAGAAATTCCAGAAATGATTCCGTCAAGCTTTGTAAAAAGAATATTTCTTATGTCCGCAGGCAAAGGCTTTTCAAAAGAATAACTGTAAACATCGCACGAAGATTTTATCTCTTGAACAATTTCAGGCATTACAGTAAAACCAAGCAAAAAATAAAACAGTCCTGTATCCTGTTCAATTGAATCAAACGAAGGCTTAAAAAAATCCCGCACGCGCTTTAAATCCAAAAGCTCAGAATAAAATCCAGAAAGAAGAAGTTTATTTTTGCAGTCAATTACATCAGGAAAATCATGTTCCAAACTTTTTGAAAGAGAAGCAACAACAGAATTATTGTAAACAGTTTCAATGCTGGAATTCAAAAACAAAGATTTCAGCCATATAATGAATCTGAATAAAAGCGGCTCTTGCCTAAGTTTTTCCGAAAGAGTCAGTTTGTCTTCTCTACGCTTTTCCTGCTCAAGCTGAATGTCAGATTTTTCAGAAGGAAAAGAAACATCAAGTTTATCCTGCTGAATCTGGCTCAAAATATCAGAGCGTTCCTCTTTTGAAAGATTTGACGCAAGAACTTCAAAATTGCTTTTTGCTGATAAATTTTTATTTTCCATAATCTGATTCTATTCTATGAAAAGAAACAGGAAATGTAAAGATTTTATTTTTATAAGAATATCTAAAAAAAATGCTCCCAATAATGCAAGGGAGCAAAGATAATGCAATTTTTTATTTTTCAAGAACTTCCTTTATAATAGAAAGACCTTTGTCAATTTCCTTGTAGCCGATATTTAAAGGCGGAACTAAGCGCAAAACATTTTTTCCTGCTGTAGAAAAAAGCACACCTTTTTCGAGGCAGAGTTTTTCAACTTCAACAGGATTTTTTGAAACTTGAATTCCAATCATAAGACCTCTTCCGCGCACATCTTCTACACAAGGCAAATTCCAGCTTTTTACAGTGCTTTGAATATATTCGCCTTTTTCAGAAACAGAAGCCAAAAATCCGTCCTTTAAAAGCTCATGCAAAACAACGCTGGCCGCACTGCACGCAAGAGGATTTCCGCCGAAAGTTGACTGATGATCCCCAGCCGCAAAAACATTGCCTTTTCCGCGGTAAAGGCAAGCGCCCATAGGAATTCCGCCGGCAACAGCTTTTGCAAGCGTTACAACTTCCGGATTTATTTCAAGCTGTTCGCTTGCAAGAAGAGTTCCAGTGCGCCCCATTCCAGTCTGAACTTCATCACAGATTACAATTGCGCCAGCTTTTCTTGCAGCTTCTGCAGCCGCCTTTGCCCATTCTTTATCAAGAGGAAAAACACCGCCTTCGCCCTGAACACATTCCATCATCAGCGCGGCAGTCGTATCATCAAAAGCATCTTTTAAAGAATCATAATCGTTTGGCTTTATAGTTTTGAATCCTTCAACATAAGGTGCAAAAGTTTCAGGGTGAAAAATATCCTGGCCAGTCGCAGTAAGAGTTGCCATCGTGCGTCCATGAAAAGAATGCTCCAGCGTTACAATGGTTTTTCTTTTTGAGCCGCCGTTCAGCTGTCCGAATTTGCGGGCAAGTTTTATGGCAGCCTCATTTGCTTCCGCTCCGCTGTTTCCAAAGAACACGCCTTCAAAACCTGTAGCGTCTAAAAGTTCATCCGCATACTTTACGCCAATGTCGCTAAGAAAATAATTGCAGACATGAATCTGTTTTTTTGCCTGGCTAGACACAGCTTTTACAAGCGGCTTAAAATTATGCCCCAAGCTGTTCACTGCAATTCCCGCAAGAAAATCAATATATTTTTTTCCATTTATATCTGTAAGAACAGAACCTTTGCCGCTTTTAAAAACAACATCAAAAGATCCGTAGTTATTTAAAACCTTTTTGCTTCCCATGTTAACCTCTAGTAAATCATAGTTCCAATTCCGCGGTCGCTGAACATTTCTATCAAAAGCGAATGAGGAACGCGGCCGTCAATAATATGAGTGCGCGGAACACCTCCGTTGCGGGCAAGCATGCAGCACTCAATCTTCGGAATCATTCCGCCTGCAATTATTCCTTCCTCTATATATTTTTCAACGTCTCCAATATGAATCCGCTGAATCAAAGACTTCGGATCGTTCACGTCTTTTAAAACGCCAGGCACGTTTGTAAGCTGAACAAATTTTTCAGCATGAAGAGCCACAGCAATTTTCGCAGCGGCAGTGTCGGCATTTATGTTGTAACGGACATTGTCTCCATCGCAGCCCAAGGCAACGGTTGAAACTACAGGGATAAAATTCTGCTCCAAAAGGGACTCAAGAATTTCCGGGTTCACTTCTGTAACTTCCCCGACAAAGCCCAAGTCCTGTCCGTCTTTTTGGATTTTCACAGCCTTCAAAAGTCCTGAATCAACTCCGCTCAAGCCAACAGCCTTTCCGCCGTTTTCAAGAAGAAGAGCAACAATGTCCTTGTTCAGTTTTCCAGTCAAAACCATCTGGACAATCTCCATTGTTTCCGCATCAGTGTAGCGAAGTCCGTTTATAAATTTGCTTTCCTTGCCGACTCTTCCAAGCATATTGTTAATCTCAGGTCCGCCGCCGTGAACAAGCACAACATGGATTCCTATTGTATTTAATAGAACAATATCTTCCATTACGTGCTTCTTTAAATCCGCATTAAGCATAGCGTTTCCGCCGTATTTTACGACAACAACTTTTCCGACCCAATGCTTAAAATAAGGAAGAGCCTGAACAAGCACATCAGACCAATGAGCATTGTCAAGCCGAGGATCAATTTCTTCTATATCAGGTTCATTTGTATTCAATTTTTTGCTCCGTGTTTTAGGTTCTATAATCGCCATTTATTTTAACATATTCATAAGTCAAATCACAGCCCCAGGCAGTTCCACAGGCAGTTCCGTCCTGGCATTCAATGTTGATTTTAATTTCTGCTTCCTTAAGAACTTTTTTTGCCACAGCCTCGTCAAAGTCAAGAGGAACTCCGTTTTCAAAAACTTTAAGCGAAGTGCTCTTTCCTTTTTGCTCGCCGATAAAATCAGTTGCACCAGTCCGCATGGAATTTTCTGCGCTTTCAAATGTTATGGAAGTTTTTTCAGGTGAAAAGTCAAATCCAGAATATCCCATTGCGCACAAGAAACGCCCAAAGTTCGCATCGCTTCCGAAAATAGCAGCTTTTGCAAGGCTTGAGCTTATAACGGCTTTTGCAAGACCACGCGCAGTTTCAACGTCCTTTGCCCCGGAAACATTGCATTCAATCAGCTTAGTTGCGCCTTCTCCGTCTCCTGCAATTTTTTTTGCCATCTGGGTGTTTATAGAATTCAAGGCTTCGTAAAAAAGATCAAAGTCTTCGCCTTCGCACGTAATTTCATCATTTGCTGCCATTCCGTTTGCAAGAATAGTAAGACTGTCATTTGTGGAAGTATCGCCGTCAACTGAAACACAGTTGTAAGTTCCTGCAACAGATTTGCGCAAAGCTTTTTCAAGCATCTTGGAAGAAATAGCGCAGTCAGTTGTCATAACGCTAAGCATTGTTCCCATGTTGATATGAATCATTCCAGAGCCT
This sequence comes from Treponema sp. UBA753, assembly GCF_002297325.1. Classification (NCBI taxonomy): domain Bacteria; kingdom Pseudomonadati; phylum Spirochaetota; class Spirochaetia; order Treponematales; family Treponemataceae; genus Treponema; species Treponema sp. UBA753. The sequence continues at coordinate 35,386 of NZ_DBKJ01000079.1, forward strand.
TTTGCCATTGCCCCTATTCTTACAGTTTTTCCGCCGATTACAGTTTCTACAGCGCATTCCTTGTAATGAGTGTCTGTTGTCATTATAGCAGTGCGGGCTTCTTTGTGTCCTTCCTTGGAAAGTCCGTCTTTTAAAGCCTGAATATTCTTTTCAATTTTTTCAACAGGAAGCTGCTTGCCAATTACGCCTGTGGAATAGACAATAACATCATTAGGATTTATTCCAAGAACATCAGCTGCAAGGCTCGCCATTTTTCGTGCGACTTTCGCGCCCTGCTCTCCAGTACAGGCATTTGCGTTTCCAGAGTTGGCAATAACAGCCTGAGCTTTTCCGTTAGAAATATTTTCTTTTGTAAGCTTTACACTTTCAGCTTTGACTTTATTCTGTGTAAACACGCCAGCCGCATTGCAAAGCTTTTCGCTAAAAACAAGCGCAAGGTCGTTTTTTGTGCTGCTTTCCTTTATCTTGCAAAGGATTCCATTTGCCGTAAAGCCTTTAGGAGCTGTAACTCCGCCATCAACAAATTGCATTTTTATACACTCCTTTTACAAAGTTTTGCATAATTATAAACTTTTTCCGCACAATGTCAATAAAACCAGCAGGCTCACAAAAAAATAAAATTATAGAAAATAAATAAAATCAATGGTATATTTAGATTGAGGAGATATAAAGAATGATGTATAATTTTATGACATTGAATGATGGAACTGGAATTGCCCATTCAGAAACGATACAAAAAGATGGCAAAGAACAGGTAAAAGTCTATTTTGAACAGCCTGTTGAAAAAGGCTTCAATTCAGCAGAATGCTGGCTACCTTCTTATACATGGACTAAAAAAGAAGGATTTTCTGACAAGCAATTGGACTATTTCCAGGAATTTTTAGAAAGCACCGCCCATATTATTATTGAATTAGCTCGTTCAGGAGGCTTTGATAATGCCGCAAATTTTTAAAATAGGCGGATATATTGTTTTCATTTGGTTTTCAGAATCAAATCCTCTTGAACCAATTCATGTTCATGTTTGTGAAGGTGTGCCTTCTGAAAATGCGACAAAAATCTGGATAACAAAAGAGTTAAAGACTTTAATCGCTCATAATAAATCAAACATTCCAAAACATAAGTTGAATGTTATCCGAAAAACAATAGAGGCACGTGCATTTGAAATCGTTTCAAAATGGAAAGAGTATTTTGGAGAAATCACTTTCTATTGCTAAGCAATAAAAAAACAACCCGGATTTTTCGTCCGGGCTATTCTACATTCAAATTAAAACCTAGAAAACTGCAAGTGTTTTTTCAACGCGCTCGCAGGCTTTTTCTTTTCCAAGAATCCAGATTGAGCCAATTAACGGCGGAGAAATGCGGCTTCCTGTAACTGCCATGCGAACAGGCATCATAAAGTCGCCAAGTTTTATTCCAAGCTCCTCGGCATATTTTTTTGCAAGAGATTCCGCATCATCGTGGCTCATTCCAAAGATTTCAGAAACAAAAGACTTTGCCTTTTCAAGAACTTCCTTTGTCTTTGCCTCGTCAAGCTTCTTTGGAATAATTTCAGACTTTGCAGGAACAGCTGGCTCTGTAAACATAAAGCGAACCATTTCAGCGGCATCTGTAAGGAAGTGCAGACGCTCCTTTATAAGCGGCATAAGCTCCAAAAGCTTTTTCTTTACATCTGCGCTCGCCATGTTCATTGAAGAGTCCAGGCAAACAGGCTCGCCGTCGCTTCCAAGCGCAACACCAGAATATTCAGGACCTACTTTGGGCTTAGGCTGCGGGTTTTCAGGATTGATTTCAAGGGAAGCATCTCCAGTTCCTGTTATAAACGGCAATGTCCACTTGTAAAGCTCCTCGTCAGACAAAGCACGGATATACTGACCGTTGTACCACTCAAGCTTCTTGTAGTCAAAAACAGCAGGCGCCTTGTTCAAATGCTCAAGCTTAAAGTTTGCAGCAAGCTCTTCAAGGCTATAGATGTCGCGTCCGTCTTCATAAGAGCAGCCCAAAAGAGCCACATAGTTTACAATTGCCTGCGGAAGATAGCCGCGCGCACGGAACTCGTTAAGCGAAGTTGAGCCATGTCGTTTTGAAAGTTTTTTTCCGTCAGCACCGTTAACCATAGGCAAATGGCAGAATTCAGGATGCTCCCAGCCGAACGCTCTGTACATCTGAACGTGGAGCGGAGTTGAAGGAATCCATTCCTGGGCACGCATAACGTGGCTAATCTTCATCAAATGGTCGTCAACAATATTTGCAAGATGATATGTCGGAAATCCGTCTGACTTCAAGAGAACCGGATCAGGGGAAATGTCCTCGTTCTTCCATACAATGTCGCCAAGAAGATGATCCGTGAACTTTGTCTCGCCTTCAAGCGGAACTTTAAGCCTTATAACGTAAGGTTTTCCGGCGGCAAGATTTGCCTTCACTTCTTCTTCTGTAAGATGGCGGCAGTTTCTGTCGTATCCCGGTGGCATTTTGTTTTCTGTCTGAATCTTACGGATTCTTTCAAGACGCTCTGAATCGCAGAAGCAATAGTAAGCCTCGCCTTTTTCAATAAGCTCCTGGGCATACTTTTTGTAAAGTTCGAACCGCTCGCTCTGAACATAAGGTCCGTACTCGCCGCCCTTGTCTCCGCCTTCATCCCAATCGATTCCAAGCCAAGCCATTGTGTCGTAAAGATTCTTTACGTATTTTTCATCGTATCTTGTGCGGTCAGTATCTTCCAAGCGAAGAATGAATTTTCCGCCCTTAGACCTTGCAAAAAGATAATTAAAAAGCGCAGTACGCACACCGCCGATATGCTGCAGCCCCGTAGGAGAAGGCGCATAACGAACCCGAACTTCCTTGTTTTCCATAATAAATATAACCTCTATAAATAGAATAAAAATATTCAAACTAGATACGCAGATTATACCGACTGAAAGACTTTTACTCAATAACGAACTGAGCGCGCAAGCATTCAGCAAGCATAAAAACAGAGCCGTTAGAGGCTTTCAGCATATACATAAAGTACTTTATGCTTTATAAAATCAAATTGATTTAACTGAAAAATTAAATTTAAATACAAGTAAAACAAAATTAATATAAAATCAAAATTAACTTAATTTTAAAGTGAAATTAAGTTAAAAACAAATAAATTTTAAGTTAAAATCAAAACAAAATTAAGTTAAGATTAAAATGAAATCAAGTTAATTTCAAATAAAAATCAACTTAAAATTCAATTTACATTAACTTAATATCACATAAAAATAAACTTAATTTCAAAGCAATACAAGCAGTGCAGATGGAAAGCGCAAGGCATACGAGAAGAGGATGTAAGTACTGCTGGAAGGCACAGAAGCAGTGAAAAATTCCTGTGGAACTTTATGATTAAGTCTGCTATACTATTGCAATGAATCTTATTGAGCTTAAAGATATTTCCAAAAACTACAAGATGGACAAAGTTATTGTAAAAGCTGTGGACAAGGCTTCGTTTTCAATAAAAAAAGGTGAATTTGCGGCAATTTCCGGTTCATCCGGCTCGGGAAAGTCCACACTTCTGAACATAATCGGGCTTGTTGACCTACCTACTTCCGGCACTTTGCTTTTAAACGGAAACGACATCTACGCGCAAACAAAGCTTTCAGTAGACACAAAACTTTCCGCCGCATTAGACAAAAAGCTCACAGTTCTTAGAAGAAAAAATCTCGGATTTATTTTTCAGACATTCAATTTGATTCCAGTTTTAAATGTAAGGGAAAATGTGGAGCTTCCGCTTACGCTCGGACCTTCGTTCGCAACCGAAACCATGGGCAAAAAGGAGCTTGACGAATGGGTTGACTTTCTGATTGAAACAGTCGGACTTTCCGCATGGAAAAACCACAAGCCTTCTGAGCTTTCTGGCGGACAAAGGCAAAGGGTGGCAATTGCGCGCGCGCTGTCAACAAAAGCTCCTGTAATTCTTGCCGATGAGCCGACTGCAAACTTGGATTCAAAAAATGGAGATCAGATTCTTGAGCTTATGAAAAAGCTGAATAAAGAGCTTGAGACAACATTTATTTTTTCAACGCACGATGCAAAAATCGTAAACATGGCGGACCATGTGATAAAGATTTCCGACGGAAAAATCATCAGCGCGTAGAAAGGAGTTTTTTATGGGACTTTTTAGATTCTTTGGAAATATTATTTGGTTCATACTTTGCGGATTTATTTCCGGACTTGCATGGCTAGCAATTGGCTTGCTTTGGTGCATTACAATTGTTGGCATTCCAGTGGGAATTCAGTGCTTTAAATTGTCTTGCGTTTCATTCTGTCCATTCGGAAAAAATATTTTGCTTGGAACAAAAACAAGCTCGCTTATGCTGAACATTCTTTGGGTTGTCTTTGGCGGCCTTGAGCTTGCGCTTGGATATTTGGCGGCAGGAATTGTTTTGTGCTGCACAATCATCGGAATTCCGCTTGGACTTCAGTGCTTTAAGCTCTTAAAACTTGCATTCCTGCCATTCGGTGCAAGGATAGAAATAAAAGTGTGAAACGCTATGCAATCTGCTTGCAAGCTGAGATTTTTTTCAAATCTTTTTCCAGTCTGATTTCAGCCTCTCGCAGATCCAGCTCATTCTGCAAATTAAGCCAAAATTTTGAGGTTGTTCCAAAATATTTTGCAAGGCGCAAAGACATTTCTACAGTTATCTTTCGTTTTCCGTGAACTAAATCTAAAACTGTGCTAGACGAAACACCTAAATCTTTTGAAAGTCTATAAGGCGTGATATTTAATGGCTCAAGAAATTCCTCTGTAAGAATTTCTCCTGCGGTTGGCAATTCAAATCTTTCAGACATAGAAAACCTCCGTTTAGTGGTAATCCACAATTTGAAGTTCATAAGCTTCATTGTTTTGAAACTTGAACATTATTCTCCATTGACTATTTACTCTTATGGAACAATAATCTTTTAAGTTTCCTTGCAGATGCTCAAATTTATTTCCTGGAGGAATTCTTAAGTCATCTTCATTTTCCGCTGAATTGATTATCAATAGCTTTGCAAAAACTCTTTTATGAATTTCAGACGGAAACTTTTTTGATTTCTTTCCATTCCAGATTTTTTCAGTTTCAGAATCTGCAAATGATTTTATCATACACACATTATCTATTATTCAGATATATCTGTCAAGAAGATATAAAAACTAATTTCAAATTTTACCTTAATCTCTTTCCGGTTTTGTAAACTTAAAGAACTCTGGGGCTTTGTGATCAATGTGCCAACTACCGTTATAAAAGCCGTTTTCATTGGCGGTGGGACTTACAAAGATTACTTTTGCAGGATTTTCTGTGTCATACAAAAAAATGTTTGAGTTCCAGTCTTTTTCAAAAAGTTTCTGGGAAAGTCCTTGCGCAAAAATTTTTTCTTTGGGCGTGCAAAAACTAATTTTATATCTTCCCTTCTTTAAAAGAAGATGCATTGCCATTCCGCCGCAAAGATAATAATAACGCTCATAAGGAATTCCTTTTTTGGGTTCGCTGATCCAGGAATAGTTCGCTTTGGCTTTTGTGTAAGTTACGTCTTCACCAGTTTCCGCGTCTTCGAGCTTTAGGTAGCAGCGAGTTTCATTTATCTGCCAGCTGTTTTCCGGGCGGTAGATTATAAGCGACCACGGATTATGGCGCACTTCATCTTGCGCATAAAGGCAGATTCCGTTCAGAAATAAAAGCAAGAAAAACGCAATGGAAAAAAGTTCAGCTTTCTTAGTTTTCATTACCCCTTATTTTAAGTTTTTTCTGGTAAAAAATAAAGAACACAAGGTTCAAGGCGATTCCAAAAACTGTTGCTGTAGGAGCGGCAAGACCAATCATTGCAAGGCTTGCATCAGGCTGCACAGACATTATGTACGACATCGGAAGCCGCACAAGAAACGACTGCGCAAGCCCCTGAATCATAACAAGCATTGTTGCGCCGTGTCCGTTAAAGTAGCCGATAAAACTGAACAGCACAGAAGTTACAACAGCTTCAATTGCAAACCCTCGCAAGTATTCAAATGAGCGGCGGATTACATTTGCGTTGTCGGTAAAAACAGAAGACACAAAGTCGCCTTTAAAGAAAATCAAAGTGAAAACAAAAATTCCTATGAACGCGCCAATCGCCATTCCTGTAAGCATGGATTTTGTCGCACGTTTTTCGTTTTTTGCGCCAACGTTCTGTGAGACAAAGCTGGACATTGACTGCATGAGAGAACTTGGAACAAGCATTACAAACGCAACAATTTTATTTGCAACTCCGTAGCCAGAAGAAGCTTCAAGCCCAAGCCGATTTATAAACGCAACAAGGCACATAAAAGATATTTGAGTCAAAAGCTCCTGAAATCCTATAGGAATTCCAATTTTTATTATTCCGCGCAGTTCCTCATTAAAACAAAAGTCTTTTCCATTTATATGCACGAGTTTTTTTCTTTTGATTATAATTATAGAAAGGACGACGGAAACTGCCTGGGCCGCAACAGTCGCAATTGCAGCTCCGGCAACATTCATTTTAAATCCTGCAATCAAAACAAGATCGCCTGCAATGTTCACGGCGCAAGCAATTCCAACAAAAAGCAGAGGACTTTTTGAGTCTCCCAGTCCGCGGAAAACTGCGCTGATTAAATTGTACGCAAGAATAAAAACAAATCCAACTCCGCAAATTCTTATATACTGAACTGTATGGTTAATCGCTTCGGAAGGAGCCTGCATAAGAAGCGCGATTGGTCTTGCAAAAACAACAAGGCAAACTGTAAAAAGAATTCCTGCGCATAAAAAGAAAACTACAGAGCCTCCAATAACACGGCTGATTTTTTCAGGCTTTTTCTCTCCCAGATACTTTGCTATAAGAACTGTAACAGAAGTTGCAAAACCTGCAAGAACAAATGTAAAAAGGTTCATTATATTTGAGCCAGTGGAAACACCAGAAATTCCTTCCGTAGTTCCGAATCTTCCCACGACCATAATATCCACCGCGCCATAAGCGGCTTGAAGAATCAGCGCGCCCAAAATCGGAATCATAAAACGCAGCATCTTTGAAAGAATCGGGCCGGATGTAAAGTCATTTACAGCCGCTAATTTATTTTCATTCAACATGGAATATATTTTATTAAATCAAAAATTTGTTTCAAGCAACATAAAGGCTAATTTTTTGTTATTGATTCTAACAAAATTGTGCCTGCCTCTTATGCTAAAAAATTACATGAAGTCTGAACCAATCACTTCTATTAATACTTGACGAAAAACCGGTTTCGTTAGATACTAGCCAAAATAAAATTCCATAAATCACTTTTAACCGAGTTCAACATGACAAAAAATCTAAACACACAAACTGGAAAATACCGCTCAGTAATTTCTGTAGACAAAGAAAAATGCGTAAACTGCCAAAGGTGCATTGCAGTGTGCCCTGTAAAAATGTGCAACAACGGAGCTGGAGACCACGTTGCTTTTGACGAAAATCTTTGCATAGGATGCGGCTCTTGCATTGAAGCCTGCACTCACGAAGCAAGAAAAGGAATTGATGACGCAGAACTTTTCTTTGACTCTCTTAAAAAAGGTGAAAAAATTGTAGCAATCGTAGCACCGGCTGCAATAGTTAGTTTCCGCGGAAAAGACCTTGAACTGAACGGATTTTTAAAGTCGATTGGTGTGGAAGCTGTTTTTGATGTAAGTTTTGGCGCGGAGCTTACAACAAAATCCTATGTTGAATATATTAAAAATAAAAATCCAGACTGTATAATTTCGCAGCCTTGCCCTGCCCTTGTTTCGTTCATTGAAACCTACCGTCCAGAACTTATAAAATATCTTGCGCCAGCCGACAGCCCGATGCTTCACTGCGCAAAAATGATAAAAGAATTTTATACAAAATACAGCGGATATAAAATTGCGGCAATTTCGCCATGCTATGCAAAGCGACGTGAATTCGATGAAACTGGAATCTGCGACTACAATGTAACGATGCGCTCAATCCAAAAATATATGGAAGAAAAAAATCTTAAGCTCGACTCATTTCCAAAAGTAGAATACGAAAATCCTACAGCAGAACGTGGAGTTCTTTATTCAACTCCGGGCGGACTTATGAGAACAGCAGAACGCTTTGTTCCAGGCATTTCAGAAAAGACACGCAAAATCGAAGGCAACCCAAAAGTTTTTCATTACCTTGCAAAGTTTTCAGAAACGAATAAAAACAAAAAACCGTGCTTCACTTTAGTTGACTGTCTTAACTGCGAAAACGGATGCAACGAAGGAGCCGGAACTACAAACAAGGGAATGCACCTTGATGAAATGGAAGCATTTGTAGAAAACAGAATGCAAGAGCGCCGCTCATACTGGGAGAAAAAAGGGCACTCCAAGAAATCCGCTCTAAAAAAACTTAACAAGGCAATCGATGAGTTTTGGCGACCAGGACTTTACGACAGAACTTACGTTGACAGAAGCGCGTATTTCCGCCAGAAAATCAAAGAGCCTTCACAGGAAGAAATTCAGAAAATATATAAAGATATGCAGAAAAAAACAAAGGCGGATATTTTAAACTGCGGTGCCTGCGGATATGAAGACTGCGAGCAGATGGCAGTTGCAATTTACAATGGACTGAACCGCCCGGAAAACTGCACTCATTACACAAACATTCTAAAAGACATTATGAACGAGCAGCATCAGGAAGAAGTAAAGCAGTCTGTGCGCAAAGTTGTTGAAGCTGGAGCTGAAAAACTTACAGAAAACGGACGAGATGTCCAGACTTTAACAGACGCCGCGCGCAATATGACAGAAAGCGTTTCAACTTCATCTTCTGCTGTTGAAGAAATGATTGCAAACATCAAATCCATAAATTCCATTCTTGAACACAATGCAGAATCCGTTGGTCTTCTTGACGGAGCAACAAGAAAAGGAATGGCTGGAATTGAAAACGTAGCAGAGCTTGTTTCTAAGATTGAAGAGAACTCAAACGGGCTTAGCGAAATGAGCAGTGTTATTCAAAAAATCGCAAGCCAGACAAACCTTCTTGCCATGAACGCCGCAATCGAAGCTGCGCACGCAGGAGATTCTGGACGCGGATTTGCAGTTGTAGCAGACGAAATTAGAAAGCTAGCTGAAAATTCTGGCTCGGAAGCACGCAAGATTTCAGATGTGCTAAAAAATGTAAAGCAGCTAATTGATGCAACGTTCAAGGACACAGGAGATGTTCAAAAGGAATTTTCAGAAGTTGTGCAGCTTTCTGGAACTGTAGTTGAGCAGGAACAGACTGTGCGCCGTGCAATTTCAGAACAGAACGAAGGTGGAAAACAGCTTTTGCAGGCGGTAGGAGCAATGCGCGAACTTACTCAAACAGTAAAAGAACGCACAGAAAAACTTCTTACTGATACAAATGCAATAAAAGAAAGCATTCTTGAACTAGGAAAATAAAACTTACTAAACCGAATGCCGAATTTTGTATTTTACTGCCAGCATCGGGCTTGCCCCCTGCGATGTTTCTGAAAGAAACTCGATTGATAATCTGTTAAAAATTTGAAAGTAAGTTACTGAGCTTTCTTATTCTGCAGCCTGCTGTAAAGAATAACTTCTGGGCGATATTCAAAATGCATATTGTCCCAGATTGCCCACTTGCCGCCCCACAAAAATCCATTGTTTTCAAAAATTTCAATTACTTTTTGCGCAGGCATCCACCTTCTTTCAAGCGGAAGCTTCATCCAGTTGTCTCCGTCAATATCTCGTCTCCATGCCCAGTATACATTTTTCTGCTTCCAGCCTCTTGGAAGCAAGTCAAGCGCAAGTCCAAGACTATGAAAAGAACGATTGCCAGAATCGCTTATATTCCGCCAAGAATAACTGTCCGCGCTTAAAAGTGTATCTAAAAAATTTTTTACTTCCGCATCAGACTTTGAAGCTTCAAGAATTTCTTTTTCGACTTTTACAAGAGGCTCTCTAAGTCGCTCATGCGCATTTGTTTTTTTTCCAAGGAACGATATTTTTTTTATATGCTGCTCAAGGGAAACTCTTGTCTTGCAGTCATATACAAAGTCGTAAAAAAAAGGAGGCGTTCCCTTGCCGCTTGTTCTGTTTTCTGGAGAACTAAACTGCCTGATTCTTTCAATATCCTCGTCCGTAAAATCCGCAGGATCGCGCAGAACAAAATCGTATTTATATAGAAAAGAATTGTACAGATTTTTATTTTCAAATTCGGACTCTGGCAAAAACATTCCGTCCGCCCATAAAAATTCCGCAGTCCTCTCGCCATGCGAAAGTGAAATTTTCCAGTCTCCGGCAAACGCATTGTATTCGCTTTTAAACTGAATATCAGGATAAGCCTTTTTAAATAATGAAAGCATCTCTGGTTCTTCCGGTTTTGACTTGAATGCAGAAAATGAAAATCCGAAGCAAGGAAAAAACAAAATCGCAAATAAAAAACAGTGGATAAAACAACTAGAAGAAAATTTCATTTTTTAAATATAGCATTGAAAATACCAGCAATGTCAACTAAAAAATATGCGGGACGCAAATTAAAACAATTTTAATCTACAAGCATTTCTTTTAAAGTTTTTTTTACTTCTAAAACTTCTTTTTTTGATATTTTTCCAAGCCTTTTTACAAGACGGATATTATCTACAGTTCTTATTTGATCCAAAACAATCCAGCCATTTTTTCCTTCAAATCTTACAGGAATTCTTGTCGGATATGAATGAGACTTTGTTGTCATAGGAGCAATAATTATAGTGCTGATATTATTATTTATTTCATCTGGGGAAATTACAAGGCAAGGACGCGTCTTTTTTATTTCATGTCCCATAGTTGGATCTAAGTTTACAAGATAAACATCGTATTGATTTATTACCATTCCCATTCAAACTCCTCTGAAGAAGGAATGTCCTCCATTATATCTTCTTTATTTTGGTGCATTTTGCAAAACGCTTCAGTCCAGCCTTCACGAGGATTTTCTTTTATGGGAGTAAGCAGGATGCCTTTTTCTGTTACTTCCATATTCATTTTGTCTTTCACTAAAAATTTATCTAATATCATTTTAGGAAATCTTATTCCACGAGAATTGCCAATTGGAACTACAGAAACTACCATAAAAACCTCCTTGTAAAACCTAATGTAATTATAAAGTAATAACTGTTGAAATGTCAATTTTCTACCATACGAACAAGTCGGCGCAATTGCGTTCTCCGCCGGAAACATCGATTGCCTGTCCTGTGCAGAATTTATTTACCGCAGTCATAAAGTAAATCCAGTCAGCGGCTTCTTCCGCGGTCGCCCAGCGTTTTAGCGGAGTTACGTCCATGATTTTTTTCCAAAGCGATTTATCCTGAACAACAGGCTCGTTCAGTTCCGTAAGAATTCCTCCGAAGCACAAGGCATTGCAAGTCGCCCGATATTTATTGGCAAGCCGAATCGAACAGTTTTTCATGTAGCCCACAACGCCAGCCTTTGACGCAGCATAAGAAGCAAACTCATTTCCTGTAAGAGCTGAAGCAGAAGCGTTGAACAAAACTGATTTTATTTTTTTCTGAAACGCATATTTTTCTGTAACAGCCATTGTTCCAACAAGGTTCACTTTTATGTCATCAAGACTGAAGTTGCTGGCAGTTTGCATTCCTGCATTGTTCACAAGAATTTCAACATCTTTTATTTCCGGAAGAGAATTTTCTTGTGAAATATCGCAGACAAAATGTTTATAACATTTCACATTCTTTACAGAAGAATCACCGCTTATAGAATCAGGGCGCACATCAAGTCCTATGACTTCATTTTTTTCAGAAAGAAATTTTAAAGCGCATGATCTGCCGATTCCCCTGCTTGTTCCTGTAATTAAAACTTTCATTTTGCGCAAGCCTTTTTGTATTCAATATATTCTTGCCCGACTTTTTCTTTTTCCCACTGGCGGACAATTTTATATCCCAAACCGGAAAAAAAAATTTCGCCCAAAAGTTCAAAGCCAGCCCCAATCGCCGAGCATACAAAAACCTGAATCCAAGTCCAGCCAAAGAAAACTTTTGAAACAATTGTGGCAAAAATAAAATTGTCCACAAGCTGCGCTATTGCAGTTGAAATATAAGAACGAAATGCAAATGAAAAAAATCCGTCCGACTTAAACAAACTTCCGATTGCACAGTTGAGCAGAGCATTTACAACAGATGACGAAACGAATGCGGTAGACGAGCCTAACACAACATACCAAGAACCTGCAAAAGTCGCATTGAGCGCATCATTCACAAGCAGATTTTCACAAGCGTAATATTCGCCCCACTTTCCCGGAGTTCTTGCAAGCAGCGCAAATGAAACGCAGATAAAAAGATTCGCGGCAAGAGCAACAAGTGAAATTTTTATCGCTGCCTTTGCTCCCCACCTTTTGCAGATTACATCCATGCACAAAAACATAATCCAGCTGAATGCAAATCCGCAGTCAAGCGCAACATATTTAAAGCTAACAAGTTCTTTGTTTGCCATAAGGTTTGCACAGACAACAGACAAAATAAAAATTGAAACTGTAAGTGAAGGAATGTTTCTCAAAAGAATTTTAAAGTCGCTAACTTCGCGGGAAACAAAAGAAAAGAATTTTTTCATAAAATATCAGCGGAAAGAAAACCGCCAGCCTCCATAAGAATTTTAATTTATAAAGCGCAGGAGAGTTATGAGGAATCATAAACTGCGCAACGCAAATGTAATATTTTTCCGCGGAAAATGCAAGGCGTGAAATAAAGGGATTTTATTCTTTATTGTTTTTGCGAAAATCTTCCAATGATTTATCTACAGCAATTTTTACATCTTCAATAATTTTATCTGAAATCAATTTATATAAATCAGCAGCCTGATTGGATTCTTCCTGGGCAGGAATAAATAAATTTTGAACATCTGTATCTAGTGCATCTGCAATTTTTGCAAGTGTTTCTTCACTGGGCCAACGGCGGCATCCTTCAATATTGTTTATCATTTGCGAAGAAAGACCTGTTGCTTCTGCCAAAGTTTCCTGTGTAAATTTTCCTTTTCTAAGGGCTTTAAGATTAGAAGCAAGTCTTTTTTGCAAAGTTAATCCTGTCATAGTTTTATTTTAAGTAAGTATTTTCTATTTTTACACTTACTATCTGGAATATATATTTACACTTAAACTTACTTATTATAATATACATTTTAAATAATACTTACTTTAGGTAAATAAAATGATTTTTTCTTCTATACCCTTTTTATTATTTTTCCTGCCGCTGACAATTGCAAGTTATTACTATGTTCCAAATTTAAGACTAAAAAATTTTGTATTGCTCATTGCAAGCTGTTTTTTTTATGCTTGGGGAGAACCAAAATATATTTTTCTAATTTTATTTTCAATTTTAATAAATTATAGACTTGGACTAGAAGTTTCAAACATAAGCTTTTCAAATACATTAAGAAAACTATTTTTAGCCATAGCAATTTTTTTTAACTTAGNAATTCTTTTTGTTTTCAAACATTTTAATTTTGCAGCTAGAGTTTTTCATTTTGGCTCTTCATTAAATCTTGCAATGCCAATAGGTATTTCATTTTTTACTTTTCAAATTCTTTCTTACATGATTGATGTTTACAACTCTCCAAGCCTTGTGCAAAAAAATATTTTTAACCTTGCATTGTACATTATGTTTTTTCCACAAATGATTGCAGGTCCTATTGTTCGCTATCACGATATTAACTTTCAAATTGAAAATAGAAAATTTAATTTAAATCAATTTTACTGCGGAATCCAGCGTTTTATATTAGGACTTGCTAAAAAAGTTTTAATTGCAAACTACCTTGCAAAAGGATGCGATAATATTTTTCGCTTGCAGTTCAATGAATATGGAACTGCTGCCGCTTGGATTGCTATAGTTTCATACTCACTGCAAATATATTACGATTTTTCTGGATATTCAGACATGGCAATTGGGCTTGGAAAAATGTTTGGCTTTGATTTTTTAGAAAACTTCAATTTCCCATACATGGCAAATTCAATAAAAGATTTTTGGAGAAGATGGCATATTTCTCTTTCATCCTGGTTCAAGGACTATGTATATATTCCGCTTGGAGGAAACAGACGCGGAACATTAAGAACAATACTCAACAAGTACATTGTTTTCTTTTTAACAGGTCTTTGGCATGGAGCAAGCTTCAACTTTATTGTATGGGGACTTGGCCATGGAACTTTAATGATGGCTGAAACTTTTTTCAACAAACTTAGAATAAAGGAAAATATTTTTATAAAAATCTTAAAACATATATACGCGCTCCTTTCAATTTTGTTTCTATGGACATTTTTTAGAATGGGGACAAAAGAATCTATAAAATTTATTCTAAAACTTCTTGGAATAAATTATACAAAATACTACAAGGACTATACTCCAGTTTTTAATAACATACTGCTTCCAATAATACTTGACAAGTTTTTCTTTGCAATTCTATTCATTGCAATTATCTTTTCCTTTAAATGGTGGAAGCAAATAAAACTGCCAGAAACAATTAAAAACATATTTTTGATTTTACTTTTACTTCTTAGCATAGCAAGTCTTGCCAACAATTCTTATAATCCGTTTATTTATTTTAGGTTTTAAAAATGAAAAAAAATCAAATAGCATTCATTATTATCTTTTTATCAGTTTTATTCTTGCCAATAATTACCTTCAATTACAAAGGAACTGTTTCAGAAAAAGAAAACAGAAATCTTCAAAGCCGTCCAAAAAATTTTAAAGAAGCAAATAATTATATTTCAGATAGATTCGGTTTTAGAAATGAGTTCTTAAAAATATACTCATACTTTCCTCAAGAAAAAATAAGCGGAAACGTTATATACGGTAAACAAGGCTGGCTTTTTTATACTGCCGATGGAAATCTTTCAGATTTTTGCAAAAGGAATATTTCACTGGAAAGAGCTAAAAAATTCGCATTAAACCTAAAAAGCATGTCAGACTGGTGCAAAGAAAACGGAATAATTTTTGTAGCTGTTGTCGCGCCAAACAAACATTCTGTTTACGAAGAATTTTATATTTTGAATCGTCCAAAAGGAAAAACTTTTATGGATTACTGCGCACAAGAAACAGAAAAACT
>NZ_DBKJ01000111.1:0-303 GCF_002297325.1 Treponema sp. UBA753
AACTCGAAATTCGACCTATTAGCTTTGCTTGAACTTCAGGTCAAACGCATTATAAATGCATTCAGCATAAAACTGGCTTTCAGTTACAGTTTCGTGGTTCAAAATCGCGCAATAATGCGCTACACGCTGATTGTTGCAAAGTAACTATAGAATTGCCCGCTCATGCGGCCGCAACAATCAGAGTGTTTTTGCCCCAGGAACCGTTCCTTTGAGCAAACTTTACTTAGCACAAATGTCGAGTTTTATAATTTAATGTCATTGCCGTGCTTGATCTATTCTGCCATCCTCCGGCTTGACCGGAGG
>NZ_DBKJ01000111.1:464-8151 GCF_002297325.1 Treponema sp. UBA753
TACTTAAATTATTTATAATGCGTTTGCCCTGGCTTGAACTTATGCAGGCATTTTCATTTGTCTGCTTTTCTTCTATAATAAAAGACTATGAACGCATTCAACGATGAGAAAATTGTAATTCAAGGTGCGCGCGAGCATAACTTAAAGAATATCAGTGTTGAAATTCCGCGCAATAAGCTAGTTGCCATAAGCGGACTTTCTGGCAGCGGAAAATCATCACTTGCATTTGATACTCTTTTTGCTGAAGGCCAGCGCAGATATATGGAAAGCCTTTCTTCTTATGCAAGGCAGTTTCTTGGAAGAATGGACAAGCCGGATGTAGATTTGATTACGGGGCTTTCTCCTGCGATTTCAATTGAACAGAAGACAACCCATAAAAATCCGCGTTCAACTGTTGGAACTGTAACAGAAATCTATGACTATTACCGTCTTTTGTATGCAAGAATCGGAAAAGCCCACTGTCCGAATTGCGGCCGGGAAATCAAGGAGCAGTCAGTTGACCAGATTATAGAAACAATTCTTTCCTGGTCGCAGGGAACTAAGCTTACAATTCTTTCTCCTGTTATCCGCGGAAAAAAAGGCGAGCATCAAAAAGTTATTGACGATGCAAAAAAATCAGGCTTTGCGCGCGCTAGAATCGACGGTCTTATGGTGGAGCTTGAGGATTCCATAAAACTGGATAAGCAAAAAAAGCACACAATTGAAATTGTTGTTGACCGCATAGTTTTAAAGCCTGAAATTAGAAAACGTCTTGCCGATTCTGTTGAAACTGCGCTTCAAAGTTCAAATGGAGTTATAATAGTTTTGCGCCGCGTAAATAAGACAGACGAGGCTTATGAAAATGTTGTGCATGAGCTTTCTGCAAAAGGAAAGTCAGTTGATTCTGCCGCAGATTTTATAGAAGAGGAAGTTTTCTTTTCACAGAAGAATGCCTGCCCTGACTGCGGAATTTCTATTCCAGAACTTCAGCCTAGAATGTTCTCTTTTAACAATCCGTTTGGAGCTTGCCCCGACTGCACTGGTCTTGGCGAAAAAATGGAATACGACAAAAATTTAATTGCGCCGGATTCTTCCCTTTCGTTCAATGAGTACGGAATTCAGGCTTACAATCCGGAAAGTTCCTGGAACCATGCGATGTTTGAAGCTGTTGCAAATGAAGCGGGTTTTACTCTTGAAACTCCTCTCAAAGATCTTACAAAGAAGCAAAGCGATTTTTTGTGGAACGGAGATGCACAGAAAAACATAAAGTGGATTTACAAAAAACAAAGCGGCGAAGGAACAAGTTCTTACAACCGTCCGTGGCTTGGAATTTTCGGTGACTTACGCCGCCGCTACAATGAAGCTTGGGGAGAAAACGCAAGGGAATCTCTTGAAAAATTTATGTCGCATAAAGAGTGCGCGTCCTGCCACGGAAAACGTCTTCGCCCGGAATCGCTTGGCGTTACTGTTGGCGGAAAAAACATCTGGGACTTGACCGAGTTTTCTGTTACAGAAACTATAGACTTCTTTGAAAAATTAAATCTTTCAGAAACAGAAGAAAAGATTTCCGCGCAAATCTTAAAGGAAATAAAATCGCGTCTTTCGTTCTTGAAAAATGTTGGACTTGAATATCTTACGCTTCAGCGTTCGGCTGCAACTTTAAGCGGAGGCGAGGCGCAGCGCATAAGGCTTTCAACACAGATTGGCTCAGGACTTACCGGGGTTATGTATATTTTGGACGAACCTTCAATCGGTTTGCATCAGCGGGACAATCAGCGGCTCATTGATTCTCTTTTGTATCTTAGAAATCTTGGCAATACGGTGATTGTTGTTGAGCATGACGAGCAGACTTTGCTTACGGCGGATTATCTTGTTGACATTGGTCCTGGAGCTGGCGTTCACGGCGGAAAAATCATGGCATCAGGAACGCCTCAGGAAGTTATGAAAATTCCAGAAAGTCTTACTGGCCAGTACCTTGCCGGAAAAATCAGAATGGAAATTCCAAAGCTAAGAAGAACTGGAAACGGAAACTTTATAAAAATTCAAAATGTTACAGAGCACAACTTGAAAAATGTGAGCGTTGAAATTCCTCTTGGAACTTTTACTTGCATAACTGGAGTTTCTGGCAGCGGAAAATCAACTTTGCTGAATGACGTTTTGTTTCCTGCAATAAGCAATAAAATTATGAAGAGCGAGCTTCCTGTTGGTTCTTACAAAAAAATTTCAGGCTTGGAAAATATTGACAAAGTAATCAGCATAGACCAAAGCCCTATTGGAAGAACTCCACGGAGCAATCCTGTAACTTACATTGGTGTATTCGATAAAATCCGCGAGCTTTACGCAAGCATTCCGGAAGCAAAGGCAAAAGGCTACAAGAGCGGACGTTTTTCTTTCAATGTAAAAGGCGGAAGATGCGAGGCTTGCCAGGGTGCTGGAACTTTGACGATTGAAATGAATTTTCTTCCTGATGTTTTTATTCCATGCGATGTCTGTCACGGAAAGAGATTCAATCAGGAAACTTTGGACATTCTTTACAAAGGAAAATCCATAAGCGATGTTCTTGACATGACAATTGAAGAGGCATCCGATTTCTTTTCTGGAATTCCGCATATCGCAAGAAAACTTGAAACTTTAAAAAGCGTTGGTCTTGGTTATATTCAGCTTGGGCAGAATGCGCTTACTTTGAGCGGAGGAGAAGCTCAGCGTGTAAAACTTGCGTCTGAACTTTCGCGTCCTTCAACTGGAAAAACTTTATATATTTTAGATGAGCCTACGACCGGA
The DNA here is from genome assembly GCF_002297325.1 of Treponema sp. UBA753. Taxonomy (NCBI): domain Bacteria; kingdom Pseudomonadati; phylum Spirochaetota; class Spirochaetia; order Treponematales; family Treponemataceae; genus Treponema; species Treponema sp. UBA753. The sequence continues at coordinate 3,225 of NZ_DBKJ01000111.1, forward strand.
CTTCACTTTGTTGACATAAAGCAGCTTATGAGCGTTATTCAAAAACTTGTTGACAAAGGAAATTCTGTTGTGATGATTGAGCATAACCTTGACGTTATTTGCCAGGCGGACTATTTAATTGACCTTGGTCCTGAAGGCGGAAGCGGCGGCGGTTCTGTTATTGCGACAGGAACTCCAGAAGAAGTTGCAAAGTCAAAAGAAAGCTATACAGGAAAATATGTTTCCCAGCTTCTTGAACGCGAAAAAGAAAGAGACAGGCTTTTGTAAAAAATGTTTTTTTTGCTTTCATCATTCGGAAAAAAAACTGCTCTTTTTTTACTTTTTTTGTTTTTTTTATTTAAGCCTGCGTTTTCTCAAAGCGAAGTTACAGTTGTAACAATCATAAGCGCAAACTATTCAGAATACAAAAAAAATGAAAATACAAGCGAAGATGAAATTCACCTTTCTGGAAACGTAAAGCTTTCTGTTGAAAAAGAAAAATCAAAGACAGAAATAAAAGCTGACGATGTAACTTTTAATCGTTCAACACAAATGCTTTATGCAAAAGGAAACGTGCGCATTTTAAAATCTAGCACAAGTGGCGACGAACAGGACATTTCTGCTTCAACAGTTTTGCTTAACACAAGCACTTTGGAAGGCGTGTTTGACAATGGAAGAATTTTCAATGCAGGAAGCGGAGCTTTGAAGCTTCCGTCCGGCTCAACGATGATTGTCGCTTCTGAAATTTTTGGCAGAGATTCTTCTGGCTCTGTTGCATTTAAAAATGCCGCGCTTACTTTTTGCGATGATGAAGATCCTCATTGGAAAGTAAAGGCTTCAAGAATTTGGCTTCTTCCCGGAGGAGAGTTTGCGTTTTTGAATGCGGTTGTCTACGTTGGGAAATTTCCAGTTTTATATCTTCCGGCTTTTTATTATCCAAAGGATGAGCTTTTGTTTAACCCAGCGTTTGGATATGACGAGAGGTTTGGATATTATTTTCAGACTACAACTTATTTGATTGGAAGAAAACCTTTGCAAGATTCTGACACTTCTTCTGATGACGATCTTGCGGCTGGAATCTTCAACTTTATGCGCCCTTCAACTTTAAAAGAGCAAAAGAGGGAAGGTCTTGTTTTGCACAATCTGGACGAGAATTTTAAAGGAGATGCTTCAAGCTATTTAAAGTTTATGGCTGACTACTATGCGAACCTTGGATTTTCAACTGGACTTTCTGGCGTTTACAAGCCGACTTCTTCGGACTACATTTCTTCGATTGAAGCCGGAGCTCAGCTTGCGTTTACAAATACAGTTTTTTATTCAGGTGGAAAATATACTCCTTATTCTTCAGACGGAAAAATTGAAAAAGACAAGTCTAATTTTCTTGGAGTTGAAGCTCCGTTTCGTTATAGCGGCAAGTTAAGCGCTTCCATAAAAAAACCGTTTTCATTGAGCCTTTCCATGCCTGTTTACAGCGATCCGTTTTTTACGGAAGATTTTGAAAAGAGATCTGAATATCTTGACTGGATAAATTTTCTTTTGGGCCAGACAAAAACTGATGATAGTGACACAGAAGATACTTCTTCGCAGACATCTTCATTTGAATGGACAGCAAACGCTTCTTATTCTGTTCCGCTTCCGAATTTTGTAAAGCCGTTTATTTCAACTTTGTCTATTACAAATTTGTCGGCGGATATTTCATTTAATTCTAAGTCCAGAACTGATTCTGATTTTTCTTCTGCCGCAATTGACTGGCGCACTTACAGCCCTGAGCGTTCGTTTTTTTATCCGTCGCAAGTTGTTCCATTTAAAATCGCAGCAAAAATTGAAGGGACGATTTTTAAATATCCATTTGAAAAAGTTTATGAGAAATTTGATCCGCCTTCATTTCCAATAGAACTTGAAATTCCAGAAGACTTAAAAAGTCAAAAGCAAAAAGAAGCCAATTCACAAAATTCAGAAACAAAAGATGGGACGCAAAAAAAATCAGAGAAAGAAAAAGATGATGCGCTTGCTTTTTCTATACAGGAACTTGCGCCAAAGCCAAAAGAAAATATTATTGATGTAAAGGGAATTGAATACAAACTTGGCTACTCGATAGTTCCGCAGTTTACATCTCAAATCAACTATAATTCTTCTGACTTGCTTGAGCCTTCTGATTTTGAATGGGGAAATTTTTATTCAACTTATTATCAGATAAAAATTCCTACTACAATTTCAAGCGAGCTGGGGTTTAGAAATCCTTTTGTTTATTCAAAAAATGATTTTACATTTAATCCTATTTATCAGACCCATCCAAATCTTGATGGCTATACTTCCGAGTCTTCAAAAAATTCGGTAAAGCTTTCTGATTACAAAGCTAAAAAAATGGATTTGGTAAATGACAATACTTTTTCTATAAATCCATTTGCTTATTCTGACGTGTTCAAGGATTCAAGTATTGCTTGGAACTCTTCTATAAAAATTATAAAGACAGAATTTATTGGAGACGCTGAAAAGCCTGAATGGGAATATGCAGTTATGAAACTCACTGACGAAGAAACTGTAACTTCTCATACAGTGAGCGCAAAACTTGCCGCAAAAGAATCCGATGATTTTTCGCAGTCGCTCACATTGACTTCAAATCTTCCGCCGCAGCTTGACGAGTACACTTTAAACGCATCTTTTTCTTTTCCTTATGCAAGCCTTTCTGCGGAAGTCGGGATAAAGCAGGAAAATGAAGATACAGACAATTTCATTTGGAATCCTTTTAAGCAGTCTGCCACACTGAAATTTTTTAGCGGAAAACTTTTATTTTCAGAATCCTTTAATTACGAAATGGAAGAAAAACGTTCGGATTCAATGAAGCTTTCTTTTTCTTGGAATGATTTTCAGTTGTCGTACATAATGCAGTATACGACTTGCTACGATTTTGATTCAAGCGAAGGCTGGATTGCAAAAGAAGACAAGAAGTTTGTTCCTTACACATTGAGCCTTGCGTATTCAACTTCCGGAAAAAATTTCAAGTATTGGAAAAAACGAATTACTTGGGCGCCATCTCTTACGGCTGGGATTGTCTATGACTGCGTTCGTCCAACAAACAGCTATTTTAGATTTGTTCCGTCTTTGACTTTTAAAATCCACGAAGCGTTTGAACTTTCGTTCAGTGCGGAAACTCAAAACAATGTTATTTTCCGATATTTCCAAAGATTCACAAAATACGACAGTGTTATTTCCGGCGAAGAAAATATGTTTGTTGACTTGTGGAATTCTTTTGCTTTCTGGGGCGACGGTCAGTTTTATGACTCAGACCAGCTTAACAGACGTTCTTCTGGGTTCAAGCTAAAGACTTTAAAGGTCAGCATTACAAGAAATTTGCACGACTGGGATATGACAGGCTCAATTTCCTTTAAGCCTCGTCTTGTTACAAATGGAAACGGCGCAAAAACTTATGATTATCATCCGTATATAACTTTTGCAATTTCGTGGCATCCAATGCCTAGTTTTAAGACTGAACTTATTGACGAATATGGAGAATGGCAATTACAATAGAATATATTGAAATAAACCGGAGGCGAAAAATGTCAGAAGAAATCAATGAAAAAAAAGAAGAAACTGCTGCTGGCAAAAAGATATTTGCAAAAACTTTAAAGCAGTATCTTGACAAAGGTGTTGAAGCTTCTAAAAAAGGCTTGAAAACAGCTGGCTCTGCAATAAGTGAATTTGGCGACAAGTCCGTTAACAAAATTGATATTGTTCAGCTTAAAAACCGCCTTGAAAAAAAATATCAGGAGCTTGGACAGGCTGTTGCGGATCAGCTTGCGGAAGACGGAATTTCAATTTCAAAAGATTCTCTCGTTGTTTCTGAAAAACTTTCTTCAATAAATGAGCTTAAAGAAAAAATCCACGAAAAAGAAGAGGCCTTGAAAAAGTACGAAAAATAAAAGGAATGCCATTATTAATCCCATGTTGTCATTATCGGGCTTGACCCGGTAATCCCTATGAAACAAGACAATGAATTTGCAGGGGAATGGCGATGAAAATTTTTCATGCAGTAAATTTGTGGCAACGGATTTTGTTTTGTGATAGAATATCTGCATGAAAAATTTTTCGTTGATTATAAAACTGAATTTAATTTGTGCGGCAATTTTTTCTGTTCTATGTCTTTATATGCATTTGGACATTTCCGCCGTGGCTTTTCCTATTTCCGCAGGATTTACTGTTCTTCTTTATTTTGCTTCATACGTTGAGCTTGTAAAAAATAAATCAGTGCGCCACTTGAATTCTGTGCGCCGTGTTTTTCAGTACGAGCCTTTTGTTTTTATAACAGCTTTTGTTATTCAGCGTTCTGGAAAATTTGGATTTTCTGCTGCCTTTGATTTTTTGTGTGCTTTTGCTTGGATTGTGATTCTTGTTCTTGCACTTTTGGCGCAGTATTTTCTTGCTGAAAAACGGATTGCGTCTCTTGATTCCGGCTGGGCTGAATTTTTAAAGGCGAATCCTTACAAAAAGCCAAAGGGAATAAAGCGTGTTGCTGTTGAAATTCTTGAATGGATTGACGCGCTTTTCCAGGCTGTCTTTACAATCATGCTTTTGAATATTTTTATTTTTCAGCTTTACGAAATTCCGTCAGAAAGCATGGTTCCGACTTTCCTTGTAAAAGACAGGGTTGTTGTTTTTAAATCTCTTGCCGGTCCGAAGTTTCCGCTTAGCAACGCAGGTTTCCCTTATCTTCAAAAATATAAAAGAGGCGACATTGTTGTTTTTAGAAATCCGCATTACGGAAGCGACCGCGAAAATGAAGTGAAAACTTTTTTCAGCCAGTTTATTTATATGTGCAGCCTTACACTTTTAAAGACAAACACTGACGAGCATGGCGAAATAAAAGCCGACCCTCTTGTAAAGCGTGTAACCGCAGTTCCGGGCGAGCAAATTTATATGCTTGATGGAACTCTTTATTCGCGTACAAAAG
>NZ_DBKJ01000111.1:8234-8363 GCF_002297325.1 Treponema sp. UBA753
CAGCAAGGAATTTAAGCCTGTAGTGCAGGATTCTTCTTGGGCTGCTTGGAATTTGAATCCGCTTTCTTCAAAGATAAAATCAAAAATTCAGGCAATTCCTCTCTCCGAAGCTCAGGCTGAATCGACTTT
>NZ_DBKJ01000113.1:0-11697 GCF_002297325.1 Treponema sp. UBA753
TTTTTATCGGAGAACAAAATGCTTACAAGAAAAACAAAAATCGTATGCTCAATCGGACCTGCCTGCGACAACGACGACACAATCCGCGAAATGATAAAAGCAGGAATGAACATAGCAAGGTTTAACTTTTCGCATGGAACTTACGACTGGCACAAGCAAGCAATGGACAGAGTGCGCAGAATTTCCGCAGAAATAGATGTTCCCGTTGCAATTCTTTTGGACACAAAAGGCCCTGAAATTCGAACTGGACTTATAGACGGCACAAACAATATAAAACTTTCCGCAGATGAAACTGTAATTGTTACAACAGATGACTGCACTTGCGTAAATGCTTCGGAAGGAAAACCGTGCAGAATTTCAATTTCCTGGAAAGAAGCTGCAAAAAAACTTTCCCCGGGAATAAAAATTTTAATTGCCGACGGACTGATTGAACTTGTTGTTCAAAAAATTGAAGGCGAAGAAATTATATGCAAGGCTTCTAACGCGGGAACTTTTGGCAGCAAAAAAAATGTAAACCTAATCGGAATTCATGCAGGGCTTCCAATCATGTCGGAAAAAGACAAGGAAGATTTGAAATTTGGAGCAACACAAGACATTGATTTTGTCGCGGCGAGCTTTGTAAGTTTTCCGGAAGAAGTTGTGCAGATTAAGGAATACTTGAAATCCGTAGGAGCAAAAGCCCGTGTCATTGCAAAAATTGAAAATGAAGAAGGCTTGAACAACATTGAAAAAATTACGCGAGAGGCTGACGGAATAATGGTTGCGCGAGGAGACTTGGGAGTTCAGCTTCCAACAGAAAGAATTCCGCTTGCTCAAAAAGCCATTATAAGATGCTGCCATACCGCCGGCAAACCTGTAATCACGGCAACGCAGATGCTCGACTCAATGATTGTAAATCCGCGGCCTACAAGAGCAGAACTTACGGATGTCGCAAACGCAATTTTTGACGGAACAGATGCGCTCATGCTTTCAGGGGAAACTGCTGGCGGAAAATATCCAGTGGAATCTGTAAAGACAATGGCGCTGATTGCCCGCACAACAGAAGACTCTCTTGAGTACAAAGAGCACATGAGAAAAATAGACTCAGACTATGTTCCTGGAACAGAAGTAGGACACATGGTTGCACACAGCGCATACAAACTTTCAAAGAACATAAAGGCAAAGGCAATAATCATTCCGACACTGCATGGAAACACTGCAAGAATGATTGGAAGCTTCCGGCCGGAGCAAATTGTAATTGCAGTAACTCCAGATAAAAAAGTTCAGCGGCAGCTTATGATTCAGTGGGGCGTAACACCTGTCCTTTGCAGAATCGCAGGAGATTCAGACATGATGATTCAAAACGCTGTAAAGCTTGCAATTGAAAACAATCTTGTAAAACTTTCAGACAGAGTCGTTGTGTGCGCAGGAATTCCGCTTTCAAGTCCTTTAATGGTGAACACAATTCGAGTGCTTGTTGTTGGAAACATAATCGCAAGAGGAACTTCATTCGGATTCTGCAACAGCGAAAAACAAAAAATCTGCGGAAGAATAATCCATGCGGAAGACATTGTTGAAATCCGCGACAGTGTAAAGCTCAACCACAGGACAATTCTTGTTTGCGAAAGAATAACAGAAGATCTTATTCCAGTATTAAGAATTATAGACGGAGTTATTTCTGAATCAGGAAGCGACTTGCAAGAGGAAAATCTGAAACTTGTAAATCCGAATCTTGTCTATATACAGAATGTTCCAGATGCCTGCAAAATTCTTGAAGACAATCTTTCTGTTTCTATAGACGGAGAACAGGGACTTATTTACGAGGGTGCAATCTGCTAAGGCAAATTTTAAACAAGCCTTACAGGTATTCCTTCTTTGGAAAGCTCATTCTTTATAGAAGAAACTGTGTACGCTCCTGAATGAACCATTGAGGCTATAAGGGCAGCATCAGCTTTTCCTTTGGTAAGAACATCTGCAAGATGAGAAGGAGTTCCACCGCCACCGCTTGCAATTACAGGAACAGGCACAGATTCCGCAATCATTTTTGTAAGATTAAGCTCATAGCCTTCTTTTGTTCCGTCAGCATCAATTGAATTTAAAACTATTTCGCCAGCACCAAGTTCAACTGCTTTCTGCGCCCACTCTCTTGCATCAAGGTCAGTTTTTGTTCTTCCGCCGTTAATGTAAACTCTGTAGCCGCTTGGCATTTGGGAATCTTTTGCTGAATCCATTCCAAGAACAATGCACTGATTTCCAAAAACGCGTGCTCCCTGCTTTATAAGCTCCGGATTTTTTACAGCCTGAGAATTAAGCGAAACTTTTTCAGCTCCGGCAAGAATTGTAGAGCGTATGTCATCAAGAGTTCCGATTCCGCCGCCAACACAAAATGGAATAAAAACTTGAGAAGCTACCCTTGCAATCAAATCAAGAATAGGACCTCTTCCGCGCGCGCTTGCCATTATGTCGTAAAACACAAGCTCATCCACACCTTGACGGTAATATTCAGCAGCCATTTCCACAGGGTCACCAATATCTATATTGTTCTGAAATTTTATTCCTTTTGTTGTGCGTCCGTCTTTTACATCAAGGCAGATTATAATTCGTTTCTTAAGCATTTTAAAATTCCTCCTTTGCAGAAAGGTCAGAAGCTACAAAGTTTTTCAAGATTCTAAGTCCGGGCTTTCCTGATTTTTCCGGGTGAAACTGAAAAACTGCAATGTTGTCTTTTTCAACTATGGCAGGAACTTTTATTCCGTAGTCCGCATAGCCTTTCACAATAGAAGAATCTTCCGGTTGAATCACATAGGAATGCACAAAATAAAAATCTGAATCCTGCGCAACTCCGTTTAAAAGAGGAGAGCCTCCATTTGCAAACGAAACATTGTTCCATCCTATATGCGGAACTTTTAAGCTTGTGTCAAATCCATTTTTCTTTAAAGAAGAAAAATGTCTTATGCTTCCCTTTAAAAGTCCAAGGCATTCTGTATTTCCTTCCTCGCTGTAATCAAACACAATTTGAGAGCCAAGGCAAATTCCTAAAATCGGTTTATCTGATTCCGCCCAGTCTTTCAAAAAAGAATCAAAGCCAGTCTGCTTAAGCTGCTTCATTGCATAAGCCGCATCTCCTACTCCGGGAAAAATCACGCGGTCAACATTTTCTAAATCGCAAGGATTTCCAGAAAGAATATAAGGAGCTCCAATGGATTCAAGCGCATGCTCCACGCTTTTTATATTTCCAGCATTGTAATCTATAATTCCAGTCATTTTTTTGCTCCAACAAAAGATTGAATGTTTCAAGTAAGTTTATATTAAAAACTGCCGATAAATTCAATATGGACATTACGGCTCTTGTTAATCTTTGCATTTCAGTTTTAAAAGATATACGCGTTATTACAGCTGCAATTCTTACAATTTTTTTTATCTCGCTCGGAAACTATGTCGTAAGATACAGAAAACGTCCACCTAAGCCAAAGAAGAAAAAAGCCGCCACAAAACCTGCCACTACTTCTGCGCCTGCTCCAAAGCCAGAAGAACAGCAAAAACAAGAATAGCAAAATTTTTCATATCATGTCTTTCAATTGAAAGAAGCCCCTAAAAATGTTATTATTTTGAATAATAAAAATGGTTGGGGATACATAAATGAAATTTTTTAGCACACGTGATGCCCAAAATATCGTAGGATTCAAACAGGCAGTTTTGGACTGCATTCCTTCTGACGGCGGGCTTTACGTTCCAGACGACACAGATGATTTGCGCCGCTGGATTTATTATACAAACGAAAAAACAACATTCGCTTCTCTTGCAGGCGCGCTTACTTCCGCAATGATAAATGATGAGTTCAGTCCTGTAATCTGCGAAGCCATTGCAACTCACGCATTTCCAAAAAATCCTGTTTTCAGGCAGCTGGACAAAAATCTTTTTATTCTTGAGCTTTATCACGGCGCAACAGGAACTTTTAAAGACTTCGGTGTTTCTTATTTAACTTCCGCATTGGAAACGATTCTACAAATGGACGGAAAAAAAGCCATTCTGCTCGATGCAACCACAGGCGAACTCGGAGCGTGCATGGCAAAAGCTATCGACGGAAAAAAACTTCTAAAATCTGTGCTTCTTGCTCCAAAAGGAAAACTTCGCGGAATCGATGAAAAAAACTTTGTTTGGAACGGCGGAAATATTTATCCAATTGAAATAGACGGAACAGAACAAGACTGCCACAAAATCGTAAGGAAAATCTTTGCAGACAAACAGCTCGTAAAAAAACTCAGCTTGACAGTAGCAAACACAGCAAACATCGGCAGGCTTTTACCGCAGTCATTTTTCTACACATTCGCATTTTCACGGCTCAAGGAAATTATAAACGGAGACATTTTTTATGCAGTTCCTGCTGGCAACTACGGAAATCTTGTTTCAGGACTTTACGGCTGGAGAATGGCACTTCCTGTAAATGGATTCATTGTTCCTTCCACACCAGAACTAACTCTTGATGCTGGCGGAAACTGCATGGTTATGAACAGCATGGTTTCTCTTGAAAAGCGCACGCCTGCAGATCCGGCTTCACCTTCAAACATAGAAAGGCTTGAACAGATTTTCAAGGCGAACTCACTTATGCTTAGAAGTTTTGTTTACCCAGCGGCAGTTTCAGAAAAGGAAGTTGAAGCGGCCTGCAAAAAACTCTTTATGCAATACAAAGTCTATGCAGACCACGACACAGCGGCAGCTTATGCGGCAGTTCTAAAAAGAAGCGATATTGCCGCGGAAGAAGACGGAGCAGTTGTTCTTGTTGCAAGAGACTCGCCTGCGCTTAGCAAAGATTTTCTTATGCACAACTTAGGGGAATCTCTTGCAATACCAAACAATATCATCGAGGCATTTAAGCCTGTCAAACTTGACAAAGCTCCAATTGCCCCGGGTGATACAGATTCAGTTATTTCGATTTTGAACTCTTTGAATCTTTCTTAGTTTTTTTTGCAGCTGGCTTTTTGGCATCAGTTTTTTCCGCGGAAGATTTTTTTGCTTTTGCCTTCTCTGTTTTTGGAGCTGGCATCTTTACGGGCTTTACGGCTTCTGTAAACTGCTCGCACTTGTATTCAGCAAGTTCCTTTGAAGCAAACAAAGTTCTGTAAAGCCTGAAAATCTGCTCGCGGAGAATTCTTTTGCTTGTCATGCAGTTAGAAGCAAAAGAATACCAAAGCGTGGCGTCCATCTTTTCCTTGTTGAACCAGCGCACTCCATTGAATTCATTTGCGCCTGTAAGAACAAATGAATTTTCAGAATCTACAAGCGATTTTGCCACAGTGTATGTTGACTTTACAAATCCAGAAGTTCCAAAGTTTAAGCTACTTATCTTCATGCTTTCAAAAATGCGGATAAAATTGTTTCTCATTTCTGAATTAAAGAAACCTGCGCTTTCAATTATCTCTGAAAGCTTGCGGCTATAGCCCCACTTCTTGCAGTTTTCACCACCAGCGGAAGCAACTGCTGCAAAGGCACACAAAATTTCTGCGCTGAATTCATTCGACTTGATTCCAGAAGAAATTTCAAGCTCAAGGTTGTTTGCAGAATCTTCATCTTCCGGCGCAAAATAAGCTTCGTACAAATATTCAACGCACTTTTCAAATGCCTTGAATTTCTGCTCAGGCTCAAGAGGCGATTCGGACTTTTTTGATTTCGATTTCTTCTTGGAATTTTCAGACGCAAGTTTTTCTTCTTCAAGCGCAAACTCGTTTTCTTTTTCGTAGTAAGCAAGCGCAGCTTCTTTTACAGACTTTAGAAGTTTTTTAAGCGACACAGGCTCTTTGTTTTCAAGTTTGAATTCTTTTGAAGAATCACAAGAGAACAAAGCGTGAATGTCCTGAATAAATTCTTTTGTAACAAAATTCCTTAGGGCAGCAAACAAATCCTTGTAGCAGAATTCCTGCCATGCAATTTCAAGGTCAGGAACACCAGAGCCACTCAAAAGCTCATTAAGTTTAAAGTATTTTCCGTCCGCGCCGTCAACAACCTGCTGCACATCAAGATAAACTTGATACTCAAAGCCGTTAAGAGCAACAAACATTCCGTTGTTAATCAAGTCATCGCTTCTGCGCACAAACCAAAGTCCGCTTCTGTGCTCACGGAAAATTACATAGTGGTTATAGCCATAAGTAAATCCCATGCTTTCAGCCAAAGATTTTGAAACCATCACTTTGTCATTTTCATCTGAACCAGTTTTTACAGCGTACTCGCACGATTGCTTTATCCAGCCTTGAGCGCGGTCATACTTATTATTATAGAAAACAATTGTGCGTTCGTTGCCAACAACATTTGAGTAAGCAAAGATATTTTCGTTTACAGTTCCATTGTCCCAAACATCATAGAACAAAAAGTTTTCAACAGGCGCAAAAAGATAACGCTTGTGCATAAGAGGGAAAATATCGTGCCAATGACGGTTCATCAAATCCTGATCAACTTTTTCATCTTTGTAGGCTCTTGTGTATTCCATGCCGTACTTTTCTTCAAAGCCTTCAAGCTGACCGTGTCCGAACATCGGAAGACCAGGCATTGTAATCATCAGTGTGCAGACTCCAAAATACTTGTCGCCTTTTCCAAACTGAGCCACGGCAGTTTCTTCGTCCGGATTATTCATAAAGTTTACGAAACGCTTTAGAATCTGCGGATCAAATTTGATTGTATTTTTTACAGTGTCGCGGTACTTCTGGTTTTCTTCCTTTTTAAGCATATTCATAAATGCGGAATTGTAAACACGGTGCATTCCAAGAGTTCGTGTAAAATATCCTTCCATCATCCAGAATGCTTCAGCAAGCAAAAGCGTGTCCGGCATTTCCTGAGCGCAACGGTCAACAACTTCGCGCCAGAATTCATTTGGAATACGTTTTTCAAATTCCGCAGAAGTCAAAGCATAACGGCTGCGGCTTGCAATGTCTCCTCCATGTCCTGGCTCCGGATACCAAAGGCGGCGTATATGTTTTTTTGCAAGAACCATTGCGGCGTCAAACCTGATAATCGGGAAGTTCCGGGCAACTTTTAAAATCTGCTGCATAACGGCTTCGCGCGCAACTGGATTCAAAAAGTCAATTTGAGCAGTGTCATTCCAAGGCATTCCAGTTCCGTCGTTTCCGTGGTAAATATAAGTAACGTCTCCTGTCGCATTGTCCACACGTTTAAAGCAAACCGCACAGTCGCTTTTTGAATAGTAATGGTCTTCAAGGTAAATTGAAACACGACCATCTCGGCTCAAATTTTCTCCGTTAAAAGTGTAGCCCTGAAACGGACATTCCTTTGTTGTTATAAAATAATCAGGATGTTCTACAACCCAAGTTCCGTCCATTCCAGTGTGATTTGGAACCATGTCGCTTGCAAGGCGAATTCCGCGGATCCAGCATCTGTAGCGAAGATTTTCCAAAGCCTGCCATCCGCCAAGGTTTCCTGCAATTTCATAGTCTAGCAAAGAATATGCTGAAGCGGCCGCCTCTGGATTTCCGTTTATCTGCTTGATTCTTTTTGAAGCATAACTGCGTTCCCAAAGTCCAATCAACCAAAGCCCCGTAAATCCTTCATCACGCAAAGCATCAAGCTCTTCATCTGGAATTTGGTCAAGACGTGAAATATCGCGGTTGTATTTTTTAGAAAGCTGATAAAGCCATACAAGAACAGTCTTTGCCATCAAAACAACTTTCGGCATCCATTCACGGTCAGGACTGAATCTCTCGTATTCTTTCATCAGATTTTCTTCATCGTAAGTGTAGGCTTCCATAGAAACCTCGCCGCCGTTTGTAGGATGCCAGGCAGCTTTTTCTTCCTCGGAAATTGTATCGATTCCCTCAAGAAGACGACGAATCCATTCGCCAAGAACATCGCTCCAGTAAGTGCGGATATAATCCAGCTGGCCTTTTAAAGAAGTCGGAGAAGCAACAACTGGTTCTTTAAGCATATTTATAAGCGAATTGTTTTTAGGACCAAAAACAGGCTGAGTCAAAAAGAACGCCTTAATCTGATTCCAAGTTTTAATGTAGTCAGCGTTGGCGGCAAGATTTGAATCATCAAACAAAATTGCAAACGGATGAAACGCAGGATTTTCATTTGCAAGGTGAAGCATTACAAGTTCTTCCAAAACTTGCTCACGGTTTGAACGCTCCATTTTTGTGCCGGCATCAATGCAGTTCTGATCTAAAAATTCTTCCGCGGAAATTTTCTTTTTAAACACTTCAACAGGAGGAAACTCTTCCATGAACTGCAAAAACAATTTGTCAATCTTGGCTTTTGAAAAATTTCTATCCAGGTCAGCAAGAAGATTTTTAAAGCAATCAGGTGTTTTGTCTCTTCTATAAATCATGCAGACGTAATGGAAAATTTCATCGATAAGTCCCATTGCGTTCAAAGAACCTGCGGAAACTTTTTTTTCACTTTGACCGCGTTCGTCAAAAAGCTCGTTCAGTTTTGTCTGAAATTTATGCACAGCCTTGAAATTTGCAAAAACAACATTTCCGGCAGAAGAAAAAAGAGATTCGTCAAAATTGCATTCTTCTCTTACTTTCCGGCTTATGTGAAATTCATTGTAAGAAATCTTCATATTTAACTCCAATAAAAAAGTTTTATTTTATTTGTCGTGCAGCTGAATTACAGTTTTTATCTTGTTCATCAAAGATTTGTTTTCAGACATTTCTTCAACTGAAGCAGGAATTCTATAAGTCCAGTTAAAACTATTTACACTGCCCGGAACATTTATGCGCTCGTCATTTTCATTTTCAAGATAAAAGCAATGCTCAAGGAACAGATAATCCTGAAGCGGATTTATAAGAAGTGAACTTGCGCATTTTGCAACAGTCTTCAAAATAAATTCCGCTATGTCAGGAGTAAAGGCTGAATTGGCATCAGGGCAGTTTTCAGTTTTGAGCGCAGACAAAAATGCTCTTACGCTGTCTTTTTCAGAATTCCACCATTGGCGCAAAGTTGAACTGTCATGCACAGAAGTTGTGGCAACACTCAAAGCCGGATACTGGTCAAACGGAATGTAAGGCTGCCCGTCTTTTTCCCATTCGCGGCACCAGCGCACAACTTTAAGCGAAAGAATTTCAAGTTTCTGAAGAACTTCCGGCATAACTTTTAAATTAACGCCCAAGTCTTCTGCGCAAGGAATCATGTCAGAAGCATGAACAATCGCGCCCAAAGTAGAGAGCGCCTGCTGTTTCCAAAGTTCGTTTTCTTTTTCTTCCGTCTGGGCAAAAAGATTTTTCAATTTTTCCTGCTCGTCCCAGCTTAAAGTTTTCCATGCTGAAGATTTTTCAAATGTAAAGACTTTTATGAATCTGTCTTTTTTAATCTGAATCAATGAACGGTCGCGCCATTTTTCAGCAAGCGCATTTTTCACTGCGGAATCTTTACGCTCATCATCACAGAACTTCTTGGAATAAATTTCCTTGTCGCCAGAAATTTCTTTTTTAAAGTTCCAAAGCTCCTCGTTGTTCACACGGTCGCAAACTTGCTCAAGGAACGCAACCGCCTCGTCATGGTTCCAAGTTATGTCTTCAATAAGCCCAGTCGGAATGTGCGGCTCAGAAATCCACTTTATTCTGTCGTCAGAAAATCCCAAGTCATTCAATTCCTTTCTTGAAAAATCAGAATACGGAACTGTGTGTCCAAGGTAAGCGGTTGTTTCAGACTCCTTTGTTGCCCAAATTCTAAAAAAGCCCAGAACGTGGTCAATGCGGAATGCATCATAATATTGAGATGAAACTTTTATTCTGTCTTTCCACCAGGCAAATCCGTCTGCTTCAAGCCGCTCCCAGTCATAAGTCGGAAATCCCCAGTTTTGTCCAAGCGGATTTTCTCCATCTGGCGGAGAACCGGCGCGCAAGTCCTGTCTAAAGAATTCAGGATAAGTCCAGCAGTCAACGCTGTCTTCATTCATCAAAATCGGAATGTCGCCTTTTAAAATTATTCCTTTTGAGCGAAGATATTCCGCGCTTTCTTTAAACTGTTCGCTTGCACGCATCTGGCACCAAACAAAGAAATTGTGGCTAGATTTTTTTGCTTTGTTGTTCCATTTGAGCATGATTTTTTCGCGGCTTACGTTGCGCACTTGCTCGTCCCAGCTTTTCCAGGAAGCCTGCATATTTTCGTCTTTTATGTTCTTGAAAACCGCATAAGGAATAATCCAATTGTTTGCGCAAATAAATTTTTCCATTTGAGCCGGAAGCTTCTGCATAGATTCGTTGTCTGATTTTGCAGAAGTTTTTTCTATATAATTGTACAAAAGATGCAAAAGCTGATTTTTTTCATTCACGACAGCGTCATAGTCGAACCGCCGTTTATATGTAAAATTCTTTTCAAAATTCTTGTACGCCGAAGAAAACTGCTTGCTTCCCTTTAAAGCCGCTTCAAATTCCGGCAATGCATTAATTCTTATAAAAAGCGGATGAAGCGCAAACGCAGAAAGCCCAGAATAAGGCGAAGACTGAGTTCCCGTATCATTCACAGGAAGAAGCTGAACAACAGAAAATCCAGTCTTTTCGCAGAAGTCAGCAAGATTTTTCAATGCAAGAAAATCTCCGCAGGCAGCGCAGTCTTTTGTGTACAATGCCGAAAGCGGAACTACAACACCGGTTCTTTTTTTCATAATTTAAACCTATTTCAATAATTCTAATAAAAATACGTCTGGTCAAGGCACGCTTACGCTCAAGACCTTGACTCAGCCGTTTTTACGGTTTTTATAAACCCTAAATAAATCGTCCTTAAAGACGAAAACATTTGAAACTATCTAAGTATATCATACAATAAAAAATTTACAATTTATTTTGCACAAGAAAAGAATTTTATTATATTCCGCTAAAGACAAAAATCACAAAAAAAAGTAGAATCGGCGCATGGAAAATTCAATAAAATCAAAATTGCTGAACATCATCTTGCGCTCTTTTATGACTGGAATTGCAATCGGAATTGGCGCAACAGCATTTCTTTCGTGCGAAAACAAAATCGCAGGCGCATTTTTATTTGGAACAGGACTTTTTATAATTCTGAACTTCGGCTTTTATCTTTACACCGGCAAAGTCGGCTACATTGTTGAAAAAAAGCCTTCATACATTGCAGAAGTCGCTTTAATATGGCTTGGAAACTTTGCAGGAACATTTGTTTTTGCCTCCCTCATTCTTTGCACAAGGGCAAACTCAATAGCGCAAAAGGCAGCCGCAATGTGCGCGGTAAAATCAGCAGACACGCCGTTAAGTCTTCTTGTTCTGTCATTTTTCTGCGGAATCCTCATGTTCATTGCCGCGGACGGATTCAAGACAATTGAAAATCCTGTTGGAAAAGTTCTGGCAATTTTTCTTCCTGTAATGGCGTTCATTTTAAGCGGATTTGAGCACAGCATTGCCGATATGTTCTATTTTTCAGTTTCCCGCACTTGGACAGCGCATAACTTTTTCTGCCTGATTATAATGACATTGGGAAATGCAATGGGAGGAATGCTAGTTCCGCTTGCAAAGAAAGGATTTTTACAGAACACAAACTAACTTGAATTCAAATCAGCAAAAGATTTATAATGCTTTCGTTCTATAAAACAGGAGTTCAATATATGAAAAAATATGCTAGCGGAAAAGTCCGCGAAGTTTATGACTTGGAAGATGGAAGAATGGTCATTGTTACAACAGACCGGATTAGCGCGTTTGACGTTATTCTTCCAACTATGATTACAGACAAGGGCAAGGTTCTGAACGCTCTTGC
>NZ_DBKJ01000080.1:0-199 GCF_002297325.1 Treponema sp. UBA753
AGCTGAGCTACAATCTCATAAACAGACCTTTTCTCTGCTGCTAAATCAAGTGAAACCTGTTTAGTAGCGGAGGCGACAGGAGTCGAACCTGCCCGGCCCTTTAGGGAACCGACGGTTTAGCAAACCGTTGTATTAACCGCTCTACAACGCCTCCAATTCCCTAAAACTCTGTTTAGGACGGAGCGAGAGGGATTCGAAC
>NZ_DBKJ01000080.1:249-4386 GCF_002297325.1 Treponema sp. UBA753
GGATTCGAACCCCCGGTACCTTTCGGCACGCCTGTTTTCAAGACAGGTACTTTCGACCACTCAGACATCGCTCCATGAATGTGAAAACATACTAGCAAAATTCACATCAAAGTGTCAATAGGATTAATGCAAAAATTTAACTTTTAAAATGAAGTTTTCAGTTTATGGCTAAAGTTTCAAGAGCGGTTAAAAGGCTTACATTTTCTATGGGAACTTCGCTCGGAACCTTTAGTACACAAGGCGTGTAATTTACAATTCCCTTTATTCCGCAGTCAATAAGCAAATCAGTAAGTGGCTGAGCTTCATCTGAATCAACGGTAAGAATCGCATAGGAAATTTCTTCTTCACGGATAATTTTTTTCATCAAAGTCGTAGGATGAAGCGGAAACGACGAGCTTAAAACTTCCGTCTTGTTCACGCTTGAATCAAATCCGGCTACAATTTTAAACGGCGAATCATAAAGTTCCGAAGTGTCCAAAAGGGCCTGGCCCATTCTTCCAAGGCCAACAATGCAGCACCGCAAGCTTTCTTTTTTTTCACCGAACATTTTTTCAAGATGAGACTTAAGCTCTTCAACCTTGTAGCCGTTCGTTGCTCCGCAGTTCAATTTTAATGCTGAAATATCACGACGGACAACTGCGGAAGTCCAGCCGGTAAGCTCTTGAATTTTTTGCGAAGTTATATTTTTTTCTTTATAGCCTGAAAGCAGCCGTTCCAAAAGAACAAGACGGCGTTTCGTAGGCAAAGGAATATCTTTCATCTTTTTAAAATATTTTATCAATTTAATGCATTTTTTGTAAATATTCGAATATATATTTTTAGAGGAAATTATGAAGAAAATTAATTTTAACAAGCGATTTAAAATTTATGCTGTTTTGTGGATTTTATTCATGCCGTTTTTTACCTGTTGCGATTCTGCCAAATCTGAATTAAAAATTGCAAATTGGAATGTACAGACTTTTTTTGATGCAAACAATGACGGAACAGAATATCCTGAATTCATCAAAAGCAAAACTTGGAGCGAAGAAATGTATAAGGAACGGCTCAGGCGGCTTTGTTCAGTTATAAAAAAACTTGACGCTGATATTTTTATAATGGAAGAACTTGAAAATTCAAATGTTCTATTCGACATAAGCAATTTTCTTGCAGGCGAATGGAATCCGCGTAAAATATACAGATACGCTTGCTTTTCAAAAAGTGAAGGCGGAGCAATAGGCTGCGGAGTTCTTTCAAGAATTCCATTGCAAAAAATGAATTTGCATTCACTCGACATAAGAACTGAAAATGAAAAAATGCCTCGTACAAGACCTTTGTCAGAAATTGAAATAAAACTAAAAGAAAAAACTTTGAGCATTTTCGTAAATCACTGGAAAAGCAAAAGCGGAGGAGAAGAAAAAACTGAAAAATGGCGAAACCGTGAAGAAAGCGTTCTTTCATTTTTTATGAACCAGGCATTAAACGAAGGCAAGGCTATTTTTGCGGCCGGAGATTTTAACAAAGACATAAATGATTTTTGCGTAAAGGAAAACGGAAATATTTTGCTTAGAGCTTGGCACGGAAAACTTCTTGGCGATGAAGGACTTTTGGCAAAATCACCTTGGTTTGATGAAAACGGAAATTTAATTGAGCCGGGAAGCTATTATTTTAGAGAAGAATGGTCGCGCATAGACAATATTTTTTATTCAGGGAAAATAGAAGTCGAAGGATTTTTTCCAGCGGCGGAAGGATTTTGGTGCAACGAAAATTCTATTCCGTACAAATATTCACTTTGGAACGGAAGAGGATACAGCGACCATCTTCCGCTTGTTTGCAAAGTGCGGCTTTTAAATTAGACTTCCGAAGTTTTCTTTACAAGTTTTTCATGCATAATAAAAAGAAGCGCAAGAGCAATCAAAAGATAAAATGGATATAATGCGATTGTACTTTTTGATGCAATCATTCCAAATAACGGAGGCATCAAAGTTGTGCCAGTATAAGCACTTGCCATTTGAACTCCGATTATTGCCTGCGACTTGTCTGCTCCAAAATGTGCTGGAGTAGAATGTATTATGCATGGATAAATTGGCGCGCATCCAAGTCCAATTATTATCAATCCTGCAACTGTAGAACTTTGTCCAAAAGGCAAAACTACCGCAGCAATTCCTGCAAGCGCAAAAAACTGTCCCAGGCGAATCATCTGCGTGTCATTCATTTTCATTGTTAAAAATCCACTGACGGCTCGTCCAAGTGTAATTCCAATGTAAAACATTCCTGCAAAAAAAGCGGCTTTTTCAGGAGAAACTTTTTCATAAAGCGCAAGATAGCTTCCTGCCCAAAGTCCAGCTGTCTGCTCAAGGGTGCTATAGCAAAAAAACGCAATCATAACTTCCTTTGCTCCGGGAATTAAAAAAATCTGACGCAAGGAAAGAGGCTTTTCATTTTTTTCCGATTCATGAAAATCATTTTGCGGCTTATTTTTTTTCCAAAGCGGAAGAGAACCTACAAGAACCGCCGTAAGAACTGTCTGAAAAATCGCAATATATCTATAGCCAGAATTCCATCCATGCTGACCAGTCAATGTAAATCCCATTATAGAAGGTCCAATCGCAGTTCCAACTCCCCACATGCAATGAAGCCAGCTCATGTGGCGACTTTTATAATTAAGGGCGACATAATTATTAAGGGCGGCATCCACGCTTCCAGCTCCAAGTCCATAGGGAATAGCCCAAAGACAAAGCATCCAAAATGAACTGCTTATTGAAAATCCAAAAAGCGCAAGAGCTGTTGTTGCAACGCTTATCACCATAACTTTTCCAACGCCGACTTTTTTTGTAAACCTGTCGCTCATAAGACTTGAAAAAACAGTTCCTGCAGCAATAATCATTGAAATAATTCCGGCAAAAGAAATATCCACGCCGAAATCTTTATACATTGAAGGCCAAGCAGAACCAAGCAATGGATCAGGAAGCCCAAGACTTATAAAAGCCACATAAATCACAGCAAGAAGAAGCGATGCCATACAAACCTCAATTAATCGTATTTTTCTCGAAAATTATAATGTAAGAAAATATTTTTTTCTTTAACGATTTTCCGCATCGATATAACAATCTTCCATACAAAATATTTGACAACAGCTTTTCTTCTAACTAGAATTGTTTTTGCCATGAATATAATTGTAATCCAGCCGCCTTTAGTTCAGCTTAACTCTCCATACCCATCAGGAGCATATCTAAAATCTTTTTTCAACAAAAACGGACACAAAGCTATATGGCTAGATTTAAGCGTGCAACTTATACATTCAATTTTTTCAAAAAACGGATTGAAAAAACTTTTTAAGCTTTCAAAAGAAAACGCAATGAAAATTGCTTCCGCCGCAGAAAAAAACGGAGACTTCGCAACTGCAAAAAATTTAAGACGATATATTTTTCAAAGTGATTTGTGGATTGAATGGATTGACTTTATAATGTCAGTTTTATGCGGAAAACAAAATCCAAGTTCACGCGAACTTGGCCACAGATTTATCTTAAGCCCATATACTCCGCGTGGAAACCGCATGGAAAACTACATATCAAATCTTGACAGAGAACCAAATGTAGACGACACAAGGAATATAGCAAGTCTTGCCATCGAAGATTTGACAGACTACATTTCAGTTGCGTTCGATAAAAGTTTTTCACTCGTGCGTTACGCAGAAAGCATTGCTGTAAACGAAACTTCTTTTAGTCAAATTGAAGAAAAACTTAACTCGCCTATTTTGACAACTTTTTACACAGAAGTTTTAAAAGCCGCATTTTCAAAAATAAATATTCCTGAAAACGAAAAAACACTTGTTTGTATTTCTGTACCGTTTGCAGGAACTTTTACGCCAGCCCTATTTTCAGCAAAATACTTACGAGAAAAATATGGAGAAAGACTTTTTATATGTTTTGGCGGCGGATTCATAAACACAGAACTTAGAGAATTTTGCGACAGTTCATTTTTTAAATACGCAGATGCAATAAGCTACGACAGAGGCTACGGTTCATACAAAAATTTCTTTGATGTATTTCCAGACGGAAAAGTTTCAGAAGAAAATCAGATTTACAAAATGCGTCTGTTTGCAAAAGAAAAAGTCATAGAACCATTGCAGTCGTCTTTGGAATATGAAAAATTTGAAAA
>NZ_DBKJ01000080.1:4436-4608 GCF_002297325.1 Treponema sp. UBA753
GAAAAATTTGAAAATGAGCAGACATCATTAATTGTTCCTGATTATTCAGAAACTGATTTTTCTATTTATCCGCGAGTTGCCGATGACGAAAATCCAATGCAACGTTTGTGGTCAGACGGAGCTTGGATGAAAGCTTATCTTGCGCACGGATGCTACTGGCACAAATGCGCGT